>NZ_JAVLSP010000025.1:0-40571 GCF_031528575.1 Candidatus Sororendozoicomonas aggregata | reverse complement strand
AGCGCCCGTAGCGAGGATGGCAGAAAATTGAGGATAAAAAGTCGGAAATTTTTAGTGAATAGTGGTTCTATTTGCTAAAAATTTCCGGCTTTTTAGACCAATTTGCTGCCACCGCAGTAGGGTAGTCTATTCTCGGACAGGCTCCTAGCCCCGGTTTATCAGGCTGACTCTGACACCGGGTCTTCTGTTCCCTGTATATGCGCCACACTGGAATACGCGACAGGTACACGGTTGAGGTTGCATAACAGTTGGTGGGGAATCGTATCGGCACAGCGTGCAATTTCTTCGATGGGTAATGGTTCTCCCCATAACACGACACCGTCTCCGACACAGGGGTTATCCAGGTCAGTCAGGTCGACAGTGATCATATCCATGGAAACGCGCCCGACAAGGGGAACCCGCTGACCATTGATCCACACTGGCGTATTGTTTTTCGCATGCCTTGGGTAGCCGTCGCCATAGCCAATAGCAACAATACCCAGGCGAGTAGCTCGACTGGCAACCCAGTTACTGCCGTACCCCACTGAACTGCCCACTGCAATATCTTTAATACTGATAATCCTGGAGCGTAATTCCATCACGGGTTTTAAACGCTGCTCAATGGCGTGGCTGTTCGGAAAAGGGGATACACCGTATAACATCAATCCGGGTCGATTCCACTGGCTATGAGCTCTTGGGAAAGCAACTATCCCTGCTGAATTGGCAATACTTCGTTCGCCGGGTAGCCCCAATGTTGCCTTTTCAAAGACTTCCAACTGCTCAACCGTGTGTCTGATACCCACTTCATCGGCGCAAGCCAAGTGAGTCATCAAGACAATGTCTTTTACTTTTTCGATGGCATTAAGCCGTTGCCACACCTGCCTGTATTCATGGGGCATAAACCCTACCCGTCCCATGCCCGAGTCCATTTTCAGCCAGGCGCGAATGGGGTGAGTGAGACGGCTACGCTCCAGTATAGCCAGCTGTTCATGGCAGTGAATAACACTATCGAGCTGATAGTATTGAATTTGATCAACTTCGGCGGGTTCGAAAAAACCTTCTAATATGACAATGGGGTGGTTAATCCCATTTTTACGTAGCTCCAGAGCCTCCTCAATACAGGCTACAGCAAACGCGTCTGCCTGTCTGGAAAGGGCTTGAGCGCATTGTATTGCTCCGTGGCTGTAAGCATCTGCTTTGACAACCGCCACAACCTGACCTTGGGTAAGGTCTTTAGCCAGCTGGTAGTTAGCTCTCAAGGCGTCCAGTTTTATAATTGCTTTTGCAGGCCGACTCATTAGTGTCAGGCTCCCCCTGTATCGAAGTTTACGATGTCCATGCTATCATTAAATACCCGAGCGCTCTTTATGTGATTATATTAATTACATTACTGAATATATGATACCGGGTATAAGTGAAAGTCCATATCTTGATAGTAATAACTGAATCATTTAGAAAAATATACGTTGACTGCCTTCCTTATGGAAGCTTGCGTCAGACCCCCACCAAAGAAAGCGGGAATAGACGCGAACGGCCCTAAGAAACATTGAGAATGCCCGCACCTCTGGTATGCTTCTTCTTTATTTATGCATAGCTAGTGATTTATGTCTCTGGAGACTTCATTTAGTACAACTGTGCTCAACTGGTTTGATCAACACGGTCGCAAACAGCTACCCTGGCAGGAAACGATTACGCCTTATCGTGTTTGGGTCAGTGAAATTATGTTGCAACAAACACAGGTTGCGACGGTCATTCCCTACTTCCAGCGTTTTATGCGGCGCTTCTGTGATGTGGCTACTCTGGCAAGCGCTGAAGAAGACGATGTGCTCCATTATTGGAGTGGTCTGGGGTATTACAGTCGTGCCCGTAATCTCCATAAGGCGGCTAAACAAATTGTCAGTGAATTTAATGGACAATTCCCCCCATCAGTGCAGGCACTGGTTACTCTTCCCGGTATTGGTTTATCCACAGCAGGTGCCATTGCGTCCATTTCAATGGGTATCCGGGCGCCGATTCTTGATGGCAACGTCAAGCGGGTGCTTTCTCGCGTTAAAGCTATTCCCGGCTGGCCGGGAAAATCGTCTGTCACCAAAAAATTATGGGCAATTGCTGATGAATTGACCCCTGATACGCGGACAGGCGATTATACACAAGCCATGATGGACCTTGGCGCCATGGTTTGTACCCGCACCAACCCCCTCTGTTCTGCCTGTCCTCTGGTGGAGGATTGTCTGGCTAACCAGGCTGGAAACCAAGCCCAATACCCCGGCCGTAAACCTAAAAAAACACTGCCTGAAAAATCTGTCAGCATGCTGATGATCATAAACGAACAGGGTGAAACATTGCTCCAAAAGCGCCCTTCCACAGGTGTTTGGGGTGGCTTATGGAGTTTTCCTGAAACCTCGGCCCCAGATAAAGGCGCAATGACTATAGATACTGCTGTAACGATAAAGCTGCCCTTGCGGCAACTGGAGCATTGGCGCCCCTTTCGCCACACTTTTAGTCACTATCATCTTGATATTACGCCTATCAAAGCCTTTTCCAGCAAAGCTCACGTGCGCCTGGATGATGCCCGGAAGTGGCGTTGGTACCAACTGGAGAACCCTTTGGAATTGGGGCTGGCAGCACCTGTAACTCGTCTGATGAAAAAGCTCAAAGCCAGTCTATAATGATAAATCTTCAGCAGGCAGTAGCCGACAAAAAACAAGTAAAGTTTCTTAATAGTAATGCTGTCTATAGAGTTAGCCAGGACAGCAAGGTAAACTTGGCTGCTGATTTATAGATATTCGTCAGGTACCCATAAAATATGCTGTCATTCCTGCCCTCTACCCTCAAAGGACTTATTGCTGCCAGTTTGCTCATCCTCAATACACTGCTGTTGAGTATCCCTTTGCTTGTCTGTGCATTACTCAAGCTGATTGTGCCTGTTCCCTCATTCCGGCTGGCCATGGGCAAAGCAGCAAATCAAATCGCGGAACTATGGATAACGATTAATTCAGGCTGGATGAAACTGACACAAGCCATGAACTTACGTGTGGAAGGTCTGGAAGTACTGAACCCAAAGGGCTGGTATCTGATCACTGCCAATCATCGGAGCTGGGCCGACATCACTATTATGCAACACGTGTTGAATAAGAAAGCGCCGTTTATGAAATTTTTCATTAAACAAGAGTTGATCTGGCTGCCCGTGGCTGGTTTGTGCTGGTGGGCTATGGACTTCCCATTTATGAAGCGTTACAGCAAAGCCTATCTGGCGAAGCACCCCGAAAAAAAGGGTAAGGATCTTGAAACCACCCGCCAGGCTTGCGCAAAGTTCAAAGATATTCCCATTTCCATTGTTAATTTTCTGGAGGGAACCCGCTTTACCGATGGCAAGCATCAAAAACAATGCTCCCCCTACCGCACCTTGTTAAAGCCAAAAGCCGGCGGCATAGGCCATGTTCTCAGTGCCATGGGGGATCAGCTCAACAGCATGCTTAACCTGACCCTGTACTACGACCACAATGCATTGAGTTTTTGGGACTTTCTGTGTGGTCGCATCTCTTCGGTTCATATCCACATTGAAAAGAAAAAAATACCTGCTGAGTTTATTGGCAAGGACTACCAGGGTGACGCTGACTTTCGGCAAGCATTTCAACAGTGGGTCAATCAACTGTGGGAAGAAAAAGACAAGCGGTTGCTGATGATGGAAAAACAAGCGCAGGCAGAAAAAGCAAGTAAGGTAGGGCTCTATCAATAAGCACTCACCTGGAGTCATTCAGGCTTGAAGTACGACGCGCCCAATGCCTCTGCCGGGCCCGTCAGCCATGCTAACCCACCGGCTCTAGCCAGTGTGGCTTACTCGCCTCTCAACATCGATTTTTATCCTGAATTCAGCCGTTGAATGCCGCTTCAGGGGAATTTGCCGAGCGTGACGTTCAATCAATGACGGTGATCCCTGGAGCCTGTCGGACTTAAGACAATTTCGGCCTGAAATCCAGAAAGTACGAGAAAGTGCGAGAAAGTGCGAGAAAGTGCGGCCAGAATTTCCGATCAATTTGCTTAACTTAAATTAGGTCAACTATTCGCGCAAATTGATCGAAAATTCTGACTCGCCCTACTGAATTTTATGCTCGAAAGCATAAGTCCGACAGGCTCCTTGGCAAAAGCCCCACTCTTTCTTGCTGATTTCTTACTGGAAAACTGGCAACTGGCATCTATAGTAAAGGATCATTCTTTTTTTAATTACCAGCATAACTGTTAAATACCCATTATGAAAAAGTGTATTCTATTACAGCTCCTGCTGGTGATACCTGTCTCTGTGAGCACCGCCTTTTTCCAGGTGAAAAAACCTGTATCGTCTACACATGTCATGTCCTCAGATATCGTCAAACATCGTGTTAACGGCAGTACACTGTCTTATAAGGCAAGCAGTGTACCTGCCAGGTCTCAGTGGAATACCTACACGATCAAATCAGGTGATAATTTCAGCGCGCTGGGTATAAAACAGTTAGGCATTACCCCAACAGAGATAATAACCATCACCAAACTGGTCAAAAAATATATTAACCTGAATCAACTGTCGCCGGGCGAAACCTTGCAATATTTGAAAGGCAACCATGGCCACCTGCAGTGGTTAGCAATCCCTTTAAACCGCAATCGCAAACTGTTAATTAAACGACAAAATGATTTTTTTTCCGCTAGGTCAATCACGCGTGTCTATCAGATCTATAAGGGCAAAGTAATCGGCAGCCTGATCAGAACCATAATGAGTGAGGGGGTTCCAGCCAATTTAGCGAACAAAGCCGGCCTATTACTGGGAAAATACCACAATCTCAGAAAAGAATTACGCCACGGTGATGAGGTCGATGTGCTGATTGCCTCGGATGAAGTTGACGGCAAACTCTACTCCCCCACAATTGAAGCGCTGAGAGTTAATGGTCAACGTATTAAAACCGCTTTATACCTGTATTCAGACGGTTACTATTATGATGCAAAAGGAAAAGGGGTTGAGCCTGGCTTTGTTCGCGAGCCTCTGAAAGGCCGTTTCCGAGTCAGCTCTCCCTTTAATCTTCATAGAGTCAATCCGGTAACTGGCCTGGTAAGCCCTCATTACGGCACCGACTTCGCTACACCTATTGATACGCCGGTCTTCGCTCCGGCCAACGGCATCGTCAAGGGTAAAGGCATCCAGAAATACGCGGGGCATTATCTGATCATTGAGCATTACAATGGCTATGTCACCCGTTACTACCACTTATCAAAAGTGCTGGTTAAACCGGGTGATGCCGTCAGGCTCGGTGAAAGAATTGCCCTGACCGGGAATTCAGGGCGAAGCACAGGTCCGCACCTGCACTATGAACTGCGCATCAATGGTCATCCTGTGAATGCCATGCTGGCAGCGATCCCTTTACATCGAAGTCTGACAGGTAAAACATTGGCCTTATTTCAAGCCACGATTTCTCAGAGGGTGGCAGCAATGGATAAGAACGATCATACACTACTAGCCATACAGGACATCCCGCACCGTTAAATGATCATCAGCAGCCACAGTAGCGTGTAAAAAGCCCGTAAAAAGTCCGTAAAAAGTCCGTTAGAATAGGTGCCTTTCTACTCACTCAAGGAGGTAGATTTGTGCTCGATGCCCATCACTTTGATAATACGTTTGCCCGGCTACCTGATGTTTTTTATACCCACCAATCACCACTGCCCCTGGTGAATCCTGAGCTGGTCAGCTATAGCCCTGAGGCTGCTGCCTTAATTGATATGCCTTCCCTGGAAGGCATAAAGTCCGAGTTAATCGCAGTTTGCTCAGGCAACGCCCTCTGCCCGGGCACTGAACCTTTGGCAATGGTCTATGCCGGCCACCAGTTTGGTGGCTACTCCCCTCAGCTTGGTGATGGCCGGGCACTCCTGCTGGGAGAGGTCAGAAATAAAGCGGGTGAGAAATGGGACTTGCACCTCAAAGGTGCCGGGCCAACCCCCTACTCTCGCTTTGGTGATGGGCGTGCGGTACTGCGATCGTGTATTCGGGAATATCTGTGCTCTGAAGCCATGTACCATCTGGGGATTCCTTCAACACGGGCATTGTGCGTCGTTACCAGTGATACGCCAGTGTACCGTGAGCGGCAAGAGCGTGGGTCAACCCTCCTCAGGCTCGCCAGGACGCATGTCCGATTTGGGCACTTTGAGTATTTCAATTACACTGGGCAGCACAAGGCCCTCAAAACACTGGCAGATTACATCATTGATCACCTGTTCCCCTATTTAAAGGGGCAGAAAAACGCCTATCAATTATGGTTTGCTGAAGTACTGAACAAAACCGCAAAGCTAATCGCGCAATGGCAGGCCGCCGGTTTCGCTCACGGCGTGATGAATACCGACAATATGAGCATTACTGGCGACACGCTTGACTACGGCCCCTTTGGTTTTCTGGACAGCTTCGACTGGCAGTTTGTTTGTAATCATTCCGATCATCAGGGCCGCTATGCCTTTGGTGAGCAGCCCGACGTCAGCTACTGGAACTGTGGCCGCCTTGGCTCTGCCCTGATGCCACTGTTTAACAATCAGCCTGATACGCTTCAGGAAGCACTTAACACGTACCCGGAACGCTATTCATACTATTACACGCTTTTTATGCGACAAAAGCTGGGACTGGTGTTACCCCAAAATAGCGATGACCAGCTGATAAAACAGCTACTGAGCGCCCTGCAACATAGCCAGTGTGACTATACGCGTTTTTTTCGGGCACTGTGTGATTTTGTACCAGGGGCTGTTAACCATGCGCTCACCTCTGTTGTGGACACCCGCCCTATGGCACAGTGGTTAAAGACTTATGCGCAGCGCTTGCAAAAAGAAACCGTGTCAGACACGGCGCGTGGCTATCAGATGAAACAGGTAAATCCAAAATACATTTTAAGGAATCATCTGGCACAGCAGGCCATTGAGCTGGCGGAAGGCGGTGATTTTTCAGAGGTTGAACGGCTGATGCTGATGTTAAAAAAACCGTTTGACGAACAGCCTGACAATGCACATTATGCCAATAGTCCACCAGCAGGGGTCTTGCAGGTGCAGGTATCCTGCTCATCCTGATGCCTGTGGAAAATGATCTTATTGTTGCAAATCGTTGCAAGTTGTTGCCAACAAAGAGTGTGGGCAGAACATACACCATTAATCGGATGAGAGAATACCATGGTTCGTACCGTTCATTGTGTCAAACTGAAAAAAGAAGCAGAAGGACTTCTCACGCCCCCGCTACCTGGTCCTAAAGGACAATGGGTCTATGAAAATATCTCTCAGGAAGCCTGGACAGCCTGGCAGGTACACCAAACCCGCCTGATCAACGAAAAACACCTGAACCTGCTGGATAGGGAAACCCGCGACTACTTAATGGCGCAAATGGACAAATACTTCGCGGATGAAGCTGTAGACCAGGCCGATGGCTATGTTCCCGAGCGCGAGTAATCCTTTATCAACAGGCGCAGTCATTCATCATGCTGCTGTAGAAAAGAAATTCTGTTTTTTTTCATAATGATGCTTGACTCAGGGCGAGGAAATCCGTTTAATACGCTTCGTTCTTAGCGAGAAGCCATCGCAGAGACGCCCGGATAGCTCAGTCGGTAGAGCAGAGGACTGAAAATCCTCGTGTCGGTGGTTCGATTCCGCCTCCGGGCACCATGTTTGCGTTATAAATAAGGCACCTACGGTAGTACCAAGGTGCTTTTTTTGTGCCTGAAATTTTGCATCTCCTGCTTCAGGGACACCTCTGGAACACCTTTGGCCTCTGTTTAGTTGTCTTCCAATACTTCCTCAAGCCCCCTCAATGCGCATATATGGTCATTACACTGTTGGTTTAGCCCTTCTAGGAGCCTGACCGAGAATAGCGCCCGTAGCGAGGATTACGAGAAATTGAGGATAAAAATTTCTGCTTCTGAGGATAATAGTGGGGCTATTTGATGAAGAAGCAGGAATTTTCAGACCAATTTATCGCAACCGCAGTAGGGTAGTCTATTCTCGGACAGGCTCCTAGTTGAGGCAACTCCTGCAAGGTTTCCAAAAATAGTAGAAATGTCGTATTTATTGACCACTTCATTCATTAATTGCAGCAGATCAGGATAGCAGGTACCCAAGCCTGGCTTGTGACTTTTTTTCAAATATGGGCACGGTCTTAATTATTGGCTTCACCCGGTCGGGAAAGATAACCGGGCAAGGCACAAAGGGTGCGGGGCTCGGGTTGAACCAGCTAACTTCAGCTTATGAGACTGAGGCGATACCGTTTCTCTACTCTGCTGTTATTCATTCTTTTGATATCCTCCCCCAGCCAGGACGCTGAAGGATTCCCATTACTGGGGCGTTACTTTCTTGCGAGTTTACGCAGGTTTCTGCTTCCACGTTACAGCCACGAGGGACTTACATTAACTCCACAGACTTTACTTCCCCTCTGCCCGAGGGCAGGTCTTCAACGACGCAGTGGATATTAGCAGAATGTTAGACGAAATTCACCGCCCGCCTGGCTCAGCGGGAGTACTCTTTCGGAAACGGATAAAGCTGATATTGCCTTTCGAAAAGCAATAAAAAACCCACATCTTTTTCCAGAGTGAGGTTTTAGGTAATAAACACCTGCGGCTTTAATCAGTGTTTTTTACAAGTCTTTTATTTGCTCTGTCTGTTGTTTCTTTCAAAAGCAATAACTTGAGATTGTCCCGAGGTAGGCTTGCGATACCTAGGCTTGAAATTGATTAGCTCAACATTACCTGTATCATTAATGTCCATAAAGTAGCCAGGAACCAATCCGCAAAGCCTTTCCAGATTGTGAGCATCAAAAGATAACTCGTTCAATAAGGCATCCTTGGTGTAAAGACCGTGAGTAACAATCATATGAACTGCACGACCAAGTAATTTTGGCTCCTCTGGCTGAATAACATTATCCAACGGTTCCTTTTTCCTCCATCCCCTGGCAGAAAGGCTTTTAAATAGGCGAACTTTATCATTTTCATCAATGAGATTCAGTTGATAGCAACGGGTGATCATTGCAGCTACAGAAACCTTCCATCTGGCTTTCAAAGCTAATAGATCGTCAAGTGTTACTCTTCTGACTTCACGAATGAATGATTTTTCAGGCATCAAAAATGCGGCAGCAAATCGATGAGCTTGTTCTTCAATAAGGGCATAATTTTTTTCGTAAGACTCTTTATCTATATGTCTGTGCATAAGTAAATGTCCTAGCTCATGTGCGGCGTCAAACCTATTACGAATGCCATTAGCCTTATCTGCAACAATAAACACATAGGGCCTACCTTCAAGTTCATGCCAGGTAGATACGCCATCCATTTTGAGGTGCCCAATAGAATCACGAGCACAGACCACTCCAGCGCTTTCCATCGCTTGAATGACATTACCTATTGGCCCTTGCCCCAACCCCCAATGCGCCCGACAAGACTCTGCCAGATCATCAATTTGTTCGTCTGAAATTTGAAATAAATCCGTTTCCTTTAACGGGTTCAACTTCAACTGAGGCCAATTCATCCACTTTTGAAAGGTCAAAGACAGCTCTTGCAACCATTGCAAACGAACTTCTGCGACCTTTCTGGCAGATATTGTCGTACTGGTATTACTTCTAAAAAAGTGAGTACCATCACGACAGCTTTGAACGGGTTGTGTAAACCAGTGCATAGGCAACTGAAAAATTTTCGACAACGATGCCAGTGCCAATGCTTCAGGGGATTGCTGCCCACTCTCCCATTTGGACACAGTGCTAACACTGCGTCCAATCTTGTCTGCTAGAACAGTTTTATTCATGCCCACCACCTGCCGAGCCTGTTTCAACCGCTCCGGCTGGAACCCTGCAATACCAGTACGCATATCAAAGCCTCATATAATCAGTCTTCCTGATCATCTTTTTCAGTTTCAAGTATTTCTTTACGAAAGGTAGGCCAAGGGTCAACAGGCTCAGCCACATCATCTTTATAGGATTCCAGCCAGTCTCTCAACCTTACCTGTAAATGGAATCCCTTGCGATTAGTATAGGGTACTACCAATAGTATATCCCTTGGATGCCTCGGGTCTCCTTCTCCGCACTTGGGATTGATAACCATCAAACACGTATGGAGCGAAGATCTCACTAGTTCTGAATCAGGGTCAAACAAGTCTGGAATTGCCGGCTCTAATACCCTGTTCATTTCTGCCAGTTCTTTCTTATAGTTGGCTGGCCGCTCTGGGCGCGTGGGATCAACACAGAAAGCAAGCATATTTACATCGTTGAATTGAAGTAATCCGTATTTTTCCCCCTTCGGATTAGTATGCCTGGCTTCCCCCAACTGAGCTAACACATCATTAACAAAGTCTCTTCGCATGTAACCACGCATTCTTTCATGACCCAGCGCTTTGATTTCTTCCTTTGACAGCACTTGAGCTCTGGCGTATGCAGCATAGATTTCATCAGATAATTTTTGTGCGACATCTTCTGAGATTTGCCGTCTGATAAAGGCTAGAAACTTATTCCTATTCATGATATCGACCTTATTCATGACATGTTAACACGAATTATGCCCTAATTTTTTTCGTTTTGAAATTATAAGGCAGCTTTTTTGTTGTTTTTTCTACCACTATGCTAACTAACTCTTCCCGATCAAGGTCATTACAAACCTCCATTGTCCATTTGACCCACTTCATGTAACTGTAATCAAAACTCGCCTAGCACCCCAGGTAGCTCACAGATCCCCTTACTACCCACCAGCGGCTTTGTCTGACCGGTGTTGATGCGGTAGCGGTAGTTGTACAAAGTAGTACGTCATACGTCGTTCATATGCAGGATGGTTTTCTTGGATATTTTCTCCGGGACACGGTCGGCGATTTGCTCATCCAGCCAGTTCCAAAGGGCAGCAAACAGATCCGGCTGGCTCTAAACCTGAATTGAGGCTTAAGGGTTATAGCCTCCGGTAGAGCCAGAGTGATTCGCTGTCATGTGCTATACATATCTTAAGATAATTCTTTGCTCATCGCTGACAAGGGCTTGAGAGGCTCTTGAGTGGCTGCAATGATGTTAAGATCGCTCTGATTGTCAAAGTCAATACTGCGGACAGTTTTTGATGCTTAAAGCCCACGGCTGCCAAAGGCCCGAAGGTGTATCGTTATTTTATGGTAACTCACGCCTACCGTTGAGTTACTATAAAATCATCCCCTTGAGTTGTAGACCTTGTAGCATCAGACACCAGACTGTCTAAAACTGTCCGCAGTATTGAAAGTTCAATCAGATTAAACATTATTTTCAGGGAAAGAATCTTGTTTAAGGGGTTTTTTATGCCGTCAACACCTTTACAACGCATAGAGATTTGGAATACTGGGAGGAGTATTCTTCAACAAGTAAGGAGTTTTTTTTATGATGGCTTCAAAACACCAGATAAAATGTATGGTCCATATCCTGAAGATAGTGAAGAATGGGGTGCTGATAATTTGGAGCACCGGCAACAGTTTTTGATCAAAAAGGAAAAGAGAAATACCAACGCCCATTTTGCTAGTGTAATAACAACAAAATCAGTTGAAAAATTTCATAATCATACGTCATTTTATGATTTAGGCTGTCAAATAATTAGTAAAAAAATAGCTTATTTAAGAGAAGACCTCGGTGGAGCTACTGCTACAGACAGTAGGATTTATTCTGCGCTGGCCGTTTATTTTTCGTATATACATGGAATGAGAAATATCTTTATTGGTATAGCTTCTAATAAACAAAATCCAAACAGCTCTGCCCTTGCTTCTGCTCATACATTTGTTCTATTAATCTCAGAGGTTGATTTAGACAATTACAGGGAAAAAAATATATTACATATTAGTGGTGATTTACGAGCCAAAGGCATCTTTGACGAACCTATAGTTATTGACCCCTGGTTCAATATTTGTGCACCTTTAGCCTTATATCATTTTAGAATGATTGAAAAATCCAATAAATGGACAAATAAAATAAAAGAAATCAAAAGGGAAAAACTGGACGCCAAGTCACCAAAAGATTTTTGTGAGGAAATAGCTTTACAATCCAAGATATTTTTTTTTAAACAAGCATTACCTGATTTTCAAGATTATTACAAAGGGCTTGAAGAGATTGATGACATTGATAAACCTTTCGTAAATGAAGGAGAGGATGATTTTTTATAAGAAATAGCCAGTGGAGCCGTGAAGTCCCCCTCCAACCATTAAACAGCTCAAATGGTAAGAAGCAGTCTTAAAAGTCTGCCCGTAGCGAGGACTGCGAGAAATGGAGGATAAAAAGTCGCTTTTGTGAGGAGAATAGCGGGACTATTTGACGAACAAAAGCGATTTTTCAGACGCATTTATCGTAGCCGCAGTAGGGGCATGACTTTTAAGACTGCTTCTAAGTTAAGGGTAGCTGCATTTCAGAAAATACTAGGCGCCTGTCGGACTTAAGACAATTTCGGCCTAAAATCCGGGAAGTGCGAGAAAGTGCGAGAAAGTGCGAGAGAAAGTGCGGCCAGAATTTCTGATCAATTTACTTAAATAGGTCAACTATTCGCGCAAAGGCTCTTAATGGATTCCAGGGAGCCGCTATTTTAGAAGCGCTTTTCTTGACTAATGGTGCTGGCAGCCCAGTAAAAACGGGAGAAGGAAGTGGTTAATTTTCTCAAGTTTTAGCGAACTCCCTGGAACCCATTAAAAGCCTTGCTGAATTCAGGTTCAACTGAGCATAGCCGAAAGCTTTCAGGTAAACCCATGTTATGGGTCATTCACTACTGTCTGTTTTTTCAGCCCCATTTCACTTTAACGCTGTACTTGTGTTCCTACCCACAATATGCTTCATTATGTCGCGGAGTAAGACAAGTCCATAATAATAAGGGGTATTCCGATGGATCTTAAGGCAATAAACGACTTGATTCGTCTTGCAAAACATCAGGAGTCCATAGACAATAAACTGTTTAAACTCACCCTGGCAAGGTTGGAAGATTTGCATCAAAGCATTGAGGTATCGGGTGAAAATCCAGAAGAAGCGCTATTCCAGTTTGCCATGGATTATATTGAACATATCCCCGAATTCCTCAATATTTTATTTCAGACACAAAAAACATGTGGCATAAAGGACTTCATTGCGCCTTTTTTGGTCATTGCAGAAGAAAACCTGCTGTCGTCTTCCACAGAAGCCCAGTTGGAAGCTCTGTTGGGTAAAGCTTACTTTATCTATCGGTTAATGGAAGAGGTCAACGATGCTTACCAGGTAAAGTCTGGCATAGCATTGATTCCCCTCAACATGACTTGGGACAATCTTATTGCTCATACCATCCTCGGTGAAGCTGAAGCCAATACCATTGATGACGTTGTGCAAAGTACCGTGAAAAGTATGCTGACCTCTGCGCATGTATACGACAAAAAACGTTTTAATGAAAATGTTTGTTATAAAGATCCACAACAGTTGTTAGCGCTATGGTCTCGCTGGCCTGACCTCTCCATCGACTCGAAAGCTGATGTGAAATTTAGCCTCCGTACGATCTGCTGATCAGGGGGTACAGTGTTCATGGGGCCGACACAGCGAAACCTTATTGGCTCTTAATGGGGTCCAGGGAGTTCGCTAAAACTTGAGAAAATTAACCACTTCCTTCTCCCGATTTTACTGGTCTGCGGAGCACCATTAGTCAAGAAAAGCGCTTCTAAGTCGCTCTGCCAGCGTTTCAGTAAATTCATCAGGAGCCTGATTCTATTCTTTTGATTTGAATCAGTTTTTATTCGTTATATACCATCATTCTAATGGCACTAATCCACAATTAAAAAGCACCACGCATAATCGGAACCAACATTTTTTAACAAAAGTGGCAATTGTTTTCTACACTGATTCACAATTGTGAACAAAGGTGTTCACTCTCAATGTGCAGGAATCATTATACCGATGGTCTTTTTCTGACCAGGAGCCTGTCGGACTTATGCTTTCGAGCATAAAATTCAGTAGGGCGAGTCAGAATTTTCGATCAATTTACGCGAATAGTTGACCTATTTAAGCAAATTGATCGGAAATTCTGGCCGCGCTTTCTGGATTTCAGGCCGAAATTGTCTTAAGTCCGACAGGCTCCTAGGAGCCTGACCGAGAATAGCGCCCGTAGCGAGGATTACGAGAAATTGAGGATAAAAATTTCTGCTTCTGAGGATAATAGTGGGGCTATTTGACGAAGAAGCAGGAATTTTTAGACCAATTTATCGCAACCGCAGTAGGGTAGTCTATTCTCGGACAGGCTCCTAGCACAATGATCAGGGCAGGCTGGGCAAAAGGACAAAGCAAAATGCCTCGTAATAGCATGGGCAATTCCGGGGAATTTTAACACACGATTTCTGTACAGTTTACCAGCGCAATAGCCTGGTTAGAACAGAACATTGGTATTATAAATAACGGTCATTTTATGTTTGGAATCTTTAAATCATTACCTGTACAACAAGAAATCATTGATTCTGATACGATAGACCAAAATTATAGATACTGGCGTGTGCACATCATGATAACAATGTTTGTGGGATATGCCGCTTTTTACTTTACCCGCAAAAGTTTCACCTTTGCCATGCCTGCCATGATTATTGATCTGGGCATGGATAAAACCAATATTGGTATTTTGGCGACACTCTTTTATGTGATTTACGGGTGTTCAAAATTTCTTTCCGGCATTATCAGTGATCACTCCAATCCACGGTATTTTATGGGTGTCGGCCTCATTGCCACCGGAGTCACCAACATCCTTTTTGGCTTTTCATCTTCTCTGGTCGCATTCAGTATTTTGTGGGGGTTAAATGCTTTTTTTCAGGGTTGGGGCTGGCCTGCTTGTTCAAAGCTGCTTAATTTCTGGTATTCACGTTCCGAACGTGGTTTCTGGTGGGCTATCTGGAATACCGCACATAACGTCGGCGGCGCCTTGATTCCCCTGCTTGTCGGCATATGCACTCTCTATTACGGCTGGCGCTATGGGCTGATCATCCCTGGTATTATTGCCATCATTCTCGGTCTTTTTGTTTGCTGGCGATTGCGCGACAAGCCGAGCACCCTCGGACTCCCTACCATTGGTCAGTGGAAAAATGATCTGCTAGAGATAAAGCATGCCAATAACAGCCGACCACTTCCTGTCAGGGAGATACTGAAAAGTCATATATTGCAAAGCAAACCATTATGGCTACTGGCTGCTGCCTCTGTCCTCGTTTATATCGTGCGTACCGCGATGAATGACTGGGGCAACCTGTACCTTATCGAAGTGGGTGGCTATGACCTCGTGACGGCTAATGCTGCGGTCACTGGCTTTGAGATTGGGGGGTTCCTGGGTTCCATTGTCGCGGGATGGGGTTCTGACAGGTTTTTCCAGGGAGAGCGTGTCCCCATGCTGATTATTTTCTCCATAGGCGTACTGGTGTCCTCCATTAGTTTATGCTTTAGCGCTCATGCCCCTTATAGTTTGCAGGCTGCTTCGTTTTTCTTTATAGGCTTTTTTATTTTTGGCCCTCAAATGCTGTTAGGCATGACGGCACTTGAAACCTCTCACAAAGAAGCAGCCGGTGCCGCAACAGGGTTTATTGGTTTATTTTCATACATTGGCGCAGCGCTGGCAGGTTATCCTGTGGCCAAAATCATTGAGCTTTTTCAATGGTCAGGATTTTTCACCCTTATTACTGTTGCCGCTACCATTACAGCTATTATTTTACTGCCATTTTGCAGGGTAAAACGCTTGGCATCTTATGAAAAAACAGTCATGACCCCTGCTGAAGACTGAAGGCGACAGGCAGAAAAAGATTCACGGGGTCTAATGACTCTGGAGAGCAGTTTGTATAGCGTAAGTTTCTGAAACGCGGCTTTACTGTACTTCGCGCATTTCGAAATCTTGTTTGCCAGCACCACAGTCAGGGCAGCACCAGTCGTCCGGGACATCCTCCCAGCGCGTGCCCGCGGGTATCCCCTCTTCAGGGCAACCCTTCGCTTCATCGTAAATAAAGCCACAAACGACGCATTGCCATAGCTTCATGGTACGCTCCCCAAAATCAGCTTGTTGTCAGAAAAACTGCGCATGCGGGTAGTACACAGATTTTCTGATAAAATCGCAGTGTACTGCAGTTAACTGGAATGGTGCCAACTTCCCTTTTAGCTGCACCACTTTTTTATGGAATGTCCGTCTGAATGCCTATCAATTATTATGAAAGTATGCCCTGGTTGCCTGCGCACAGTATAGCTGCTGATATCTCCAGCCCACTGAAAGAATGGTTACTGGATGAAGGATCACTCACAGAGCGCCTGAAGCAAGCGCACCGCAATGACTTTGCCGTACACGTATTGCATCAGGACAAGGGTGTGCCCACTAAAGATGAGCGTCATTTTTTAGGTGCGGCGGGTAACGATGCGAGTATCCGGGAAGTATTACTGGTGTGTGAAGGCAAGCCCCGTGTCTTTGCCCGCAGCATTCTGCCTATGACAACGGTGGAGAATGGCAACCAGCGGTTATTGACACTCGGGGAAAAGCCCTTGGGTGCTTTTCTCTTCGCTAATAAAGAACTCCGCCGGGGTGCCATTGAACTGTGCTGCATGCCTGCCAGTCAGTTTGCTGAGTTCATGGCAGAAGATAACCTCTCAGAGAGTGTGTGGGGGCGACGCTCTCTTTTCTTTCTCAATGGCGCGCCCCTGTGTGTGTGTGAGGTTTTTCTAACTGAGCCGGTAAAATCCTTCACCCCTTAACATAGGAGCCTGTCGGACTTCAGACAATTTCGGCCTGAAATCCAGAAAGCGCGGCCAGAATTTCCGATCAATTTGCTTAAATAGGTCAACTATTCGCGCAAATTGATCGAAAATTCTGACTCGCCCTACTGAATTTTATGCTCGAAAGCATAAGTCCGACAGGCTCCATAGTGCTTATAACCAGGATGAGTCGATTGAATACAACTGTTCTCAAGGATTTTATAGCCCTGACCCGCTTGGACAGGCCCATTGGCATTTACCTGCTATTGTGGCCTACCTTATGGTCTCTGTGGCTTTCTGCCGGGGGCGTGCCCCACCTTCACAACCTTGTGGTATTTGTTTCAGGCGTGATTTTAATGCGCTGTGCAGGATGTGTCATTAATGATTATGCTGACCGTCATGTGGATGGCTTTGTGAAACGAACCGCGGACAGGCCACTGGCAACCGGGCGTATTTCTGAAAAACAGGCACTGGCGTACTTTGCCGCTCTGGTGTTTCCGGCTTTTTTGCTGGTACTGACCACCAATCCGCTCACTATTGGCTTATCATTGATCGGCCTGTTGTTAGCGACTATCTACCCTTTTGCAAAGCGTTATACTCATTTACCGCAGGTGGTGCTTGGCGCGGCGTTTGGTTGGTCCGTTCCCATGGCCTACGCCGCTGAAAGTGGTTCTTTAGTTATGGAAACCTGGCTCCTGTTTGTGGCCAACCTGTTATGGACAGTGGCCTATGATACGCAGTACGCAATGGTCGATCGTGATGATGACGTCAGCATTGGCATTAAATCGACAGCGATTTTACTGGGCAAATGGGATACTCGTGTCATTGCTCTATTGCAGGGAATGTTTTTACTGGTACTGATTGTACTGGGGGTTAAACTGACGTTAGGGCTATTCTATTATCTGGCACTGGTTGCAGCCTCCGCCCTTTTTTTTTACCAACAAAGCATCACGGCCCGGCGCGAACGGGACGCCTGTTTCAAGGCGTTTTTAAATAATCATTGGATTGGGGCTATTATCTTTCTTGGAATAGTCCTGGGCGTATGATGTTAAATAGAATTATAGTTTAATCTTTTTGTAACATTTCAAGGCTGTAATAATATCGCAGGCTCTCGACGGACTCAGTAACTCAGAAGCAGTCTTAAAAGTCATGCTACTATTGCGGTCTGCATTAGATGGGTCTGAAAAGCGACCAGGCAAAAGACAAAACAGCTCATGAGGCCGCACCGTAACCTGAATAAAATAATGGGAGATGCGGTAGCAGAGGGCAAACAATAAGACCGCTTATGACACACCCTCTAACTTAAACCAATGGCTAACAGGCAAACGATATGTCAGCAAAAACCATCCTCGTTGTTGATGACGAATCAGCTATCCGTGAAATGGTGTGTCTCACCCTGAAGATGGCTGGCTTTGAGTGCATTGAAGCCGCTGATGCGAGTGAAGCCCATGCTAAAGTGGTTGACCAGAAACCTGATTTGATTTTACTGGATTGGATGATGCCTAATATCTCAGGTATCGAGTTTGCGCGACGCTTAAAGCGGGATGAAATGACGGCGGAAATTCCCATTGTCATGTTGACCGCCAAGGGAGAGGAGGATCATAAAATCAGGGGGCTTGAAACCGGGGCTGATGATTATATTACCAAACCCTTTTCACCCCGTGAGTTGGTTGCGCGCTTAAAAGCCGTACTGCGCAGGGCACTGAGTAATAGTGACCAGTCAGCAATTGTTATCCAGGGACTGGAACTTGACCCTGTCAGCCATCGTGTTTCTGTTAATGGCGCGCCTGCCGAGATAGGCCCTACTGAATACCGCCTGCTGCAATTTTTCCTGACTCACCAGGAAAGAGCCTATTCAAGAAGTCAGTTGCTTGACCAGGTATGGGGGGGCAACGTGTATGTTGAGGAACGCACTGTTGACGTTCATATCCGCCGTCTCAGAAAAGCCCTGGGAAAAGACTACGAAGGCTTTGTTCAAACGGTCAGAGGAACAGGGTACCGGTTTTCAACGAAAGTCTAAGAGTTGTCTGACGTGTCAATCTACCCTGCATCAACGTTATTTATTCGTGTTTTCATGGGGCTGATCGCTGGTTTTAGCCTGGGTTATTGTTTTGGTCAGGGTTTGCTTGGCGTCACAGGCGCGCTGGCATTGATGTTGGTCTGGTCCCTGGCGCGCATAGTCCATCTGCTAAGGTGGCTTGAACAAGCGGCCATAAAAGAGCTTGACCCTCCTGAAAGTCATGGCCTTTGGGGGGCTATTTTTGATGGTATTTACCGCGTACAAAAATACCGCAGAAGCTCCCGGGATCGGTTAAAGGAAGTGGTTGAACGCATCCAGGAATCCACTGCCGCACTGGATGACGGGATCGTCATGCTGGATCGTTTTGGCAACCTGGAGTGGTGGAATCGGGCCGCTGAAGATTTTTTAGCGCTGAAATCACCGGATGATCAAGGACAGCTTATCACTAACCTGGTGCGCGACCCCTTGTTTACTGAGCACATTAATAAACACGCTCATAAAGAAGCGATTGAAATCACCTCTCCGGGAAAAGGCGACAGGGATCTTCAGGTTAATACCACCCTGTACGGTGCTGGTAACCGGCTGTTGCTTATTCGGGATATCACCCGATTAAACCAACTGGAAATTATGAGAAAGGACTTTGTCGCCAATGTTTCTCATGAGTTGCGTACACCACTGACAGTCATTGCAGGTTACCTGGAAACATTGATTGATGCGTCAGAAGAGCAAGCCGATGTCCCTCCCATGTGGAGAAAAGCGCTCCTTCGCATGGACGAACAGTCACAACGTATGCAAAACCTGGTTGCTGACCTTTTATTGTTATCACGGCTTGAATCCGTTGCTAATGACCATCCAGAGCCTGTTGACTTGAAATCACTACTGGAAAAAATAGTCACTGACACGCAGTCATTAAGTGGTGAGCATCAGCACCAGATCTCATTAGATTGTGAGTCCGGTGTATGTATAGAAGGTAATAAAAACGAGCTACGAAGCGCTTTATCCAATCTGGCCTTTAATGCTGTGAGGTATACCCCGGCAGGTGGGCGTATTCAAATCAGGTTCAAGAAGACCAAGCAGGGAGGAAAAGTGGTTGTTGAAGATGACGGTGTGGGTATTGAGCCTGTCCATATCCCCCGCTTGACTGAGCGTTTTTATCGCATTGATAAAGGGCGAAGTCTGTGTACCGGGGGGACCGGGCTTGGCCTGGCTATTGTTAAGCATGTATTGCTAAGGCATGACGCAACGCTGAGTATTAAAAGTTTTCCAGGTAAAGGGAGCCGGTTTACCTGCCACTTTCCCAGCAGCAGAATAAAGTTGCTAAGCACCTTGTGAACGACTATCGTCCAATATTATGAGTCTTAAATACTACTGTGAGATTGGTAATAGGGTGAAACCGGGCGGCTACCTGAGTGTTCCCGGTGACGAATCTTTGGAAAGGCTGTATCTGGCAATAGTAAAGCTGCTCCAGCCTTCAATACGGTCTAATGTCATGCCCACCTGTTTCATAATACCTTGGGTAACCAGGTTATCGGGGCTGGTAAAAGAAATGATCTTATCAAATCCCAGGGTTTCAAAACCCACTTTAGCCAACGCTTCAATGGCTTCAATGACCAGCCCTTTGCCTCGAAAATCCGGCAGAAAGCGCCAACTGATTTCCACATCGTGGTGATAGGGAGCAAAACCACAATAGCCAATAAATTCATTGGTTTCTTTATAAACCACAGCCCACCTTGACCACCCATGAGCATCCTGCTCCAGCTGATATCGCCATAAATCTGTTTCAGCACGACTATCAGGCCCCTGCTCACTGTAACGTGTTGACTCAATCGAATCCCCCAAAAGTTCTGCGTAATCAGGGAGGTCAGATTCCTGCCAGGTGCGTATGATTAAGTGAGGCGTTTCCGCCACAATTCGCATAATATTGACTCGTTAATTACTGTTATCAACACTTGTTCGACATTTACGCTATCAAATAGTTCGCCGCAATACCAATAAAAGCCGTTCCTGCATATCGCGCTGTTCAATAAAAGCTATTTTTTTTCCTGTTTGGTTTTTGGTGACGGATGATTCGGATAGGCATCAGGCGTTACAAACACTCGCGTAGTGAAGACTAAATCATCATAAGGTGGATTATTGAATGTCATTTCCACAAAGGATGCCTGCCACCCCTTTTTAGGCGTGGACAGCGTTACATTAGCAGTCCAGGTTGTCTTGCCAGTGAATAACACCGAACTGGCCCTGAAAGGAGAAACGCCCACATTATCATCGACTTTTCTGAAGTCCCTTGATACAGGGTTTACCGCCTGCCAAAGCTGAGCTGCTTTAGGCTTTATGGAGCTTTCAACAACCAGCTTGCCCTTGGCGTATTGCCATTGGATGTCAGGTAAAGGATTCCCGTCAATAAAGGCACCATAAAAGGACTCTACTATGCTATTGGTCTGTGGGCCGTTATTCCAGAAAATGTAATGGTTCTGGTTAGGTAGTGCCCGCATCCACTTTCTGCCAGGCAAATCCGAAAAGAAAAACTGTGTGGTATCAGATGGCACAAAGTTATCGCCCGATGCTGTGACAGAGAATGTCGGCAGCGTAAGTGACTTTCTGTACTGATAAGGGTCAACCTCCTTAAAGAGCTTGTTCATAGCCGGTTGACCTATCATGGGTCTCAGGGGCATATAGGCTGCGATAGCGGGGTTACCTTGTTGGTAGACGTTAAAGAGATGATCAACCATCGCTGGCAGGTTCATAAAATCCGCGACCAGGGGAATAGCGGCTGAGACGCGATTATCCAGCGCCGCAACAATCCAGGTTGTCCATCCACGCTTGGACGCACCACTGACTACAAAGTGTTCAAGTTTGAAAGGATGCTTCAGTTGTTGTGTAAAACTCTCGGTGGCATTCATGGCGCTGATAACAGATTTTACCATGGGGAACCGCAGTGGCCATTCACCATTTTTATCGGGGTCCAGCATAAACCGGGCCCATGTATAAGCAATCAACGCATCTTCTTTCAAGGGTTTGCTATCGCTAAATGTCAGGTACTGATTGGGAATATCCTTAAGGTCAATGGCAACGGATTGGGTTTTTGCCGCAATACGCGCGAAAGACAACCCATCTGACCTGGCCCCTTCAGCAACCTTTGGCGGCGTATAAAGCGTACCGTTGTCAATAAAAAACAAGGCGGTATCTTTCGTGACCTTTTCCGGCACATATAAGGTCAGCCGGTGCTTCCAGACGGGGTGATCGACGGTCACTTTTTTATCATGGGGCCAACGCAAAGAGGTAAGCTCGAGGCTGTAGCGGGTGATGGTGTGTGATTTTTTATCAATAACCACCTGTTCAGTTGTGGTATTTTTTAATGTCCACTGATAATCAGGCTCAGGCTTTTTTATATAACAGGCAAGGGCATCACTCGCCGCATCAGACGCCTTGGCAGCATTACAAGCCGGCTGCTCCCTTAAATAGCTCGGTTGTTGCGCAATAGCTTTGCCACTGTCTGCTAGCGCGTGGCTCCAAAGTGGTAACACGATCAATAAAAACAACAAGGGATGGCGCATGAGAAACACCTGTATTTCAACTGTTTTTTCTATTACATTTATACGGTCTTCATTGAAAGTAGCCGAATTTTGCGGCAACAGCACGCGTGTTTATCACCAGGGCGCGTGCTGGCATAACCCTGTGGGATTAACGGGAGTGATAAATAGCAGAAAAAGGCCGACTCAAGGCCGGACCAACGAGGAGCCTGACCGAGAATAGCGCCCGTAGCGAGGATTACGAGAAATTGAGGATAAAAATTTCTGCTTATGAGGATAATAGTGGGGCTATTTGACGAAGAAGCAGGAATTTTTAGACCAATTTATCGCAACCGCAGTAGGGTAGTCTATTCTCGGACAGGCTCCTAGGAGCCTGTCGGGCTTAAGCTTTCGAGCATGAAATTCAGTAGGGCGAGTCAGATTTTTCGATGGATTTGTGCGAATAGTTGACCTATTTAAGCAAATTGATCGGAAATTCTGGCCGCATTTTCTCGCGCTTTCTCGCGCTTTCTCGCGCTTTCTCGCACTTTCTGGATTTCAGGCCGAAATTGCCTTAAGTCCAACAGGCTCGTAGAACCGTCCGCAGTATTGGTACTGAGTTTTTTTGATTTAACTCAGAGGAAAAATGCCATGAATAAACCCCCTGCCTGCAAAAGAATCTTCAGTCTGTCTTATAGGAGGCACAATAATACAACAAAGGTTGAAGGAGGCATCTTTAGATATGTGGGGGCAATTGAAGATGGGGAACGTCTATTTTCAGGTTTTGTTTTTCGAGGCGATAAAAGAAGGCCTGAGCTTATCTTCCGTGAAGGGTTTATTCCTACTGGCGTATTTGAGCATTCCACTTCCCTTGATGATCGCATGGATCGATTAACAGGGAGAAAGCGCGACGGCTTTACATTTAATCATGGCGTTTCCACATCGGTTTCTAGCAGAATTGCACAATTTTACGTGCAATTTGATAATCCCACTGCAGGTTATGATACCATGCCCTCTGGGCTTGGGAGTGTCACCTCTTGGTGGGCTTTTGATGGCTATATTTATTTAATTGATGCAAGGGATATGGCTGGCTATGCTATCGGCGTACCAGAAACTTATCAAAATGAGCCGTTGCTGAAGGGGAGGCAGCAGCAGTTTTTGAAAGAGACTTATGAGGTAAATTTCATCCATGCCATCCCCAATACCTCCATTGTCGGTGCCGTCTGGTCCGATAACTTTGTTATGGATAGACACTGCCGTCGTTCACGGGAGTGGATGGGTAAATCCGGTTTTGAGCTTATGCTTGGTGAAAATCCTCAATATAATGGGGACACGGAAAGTGTGGCTAAACTCTTCAAATAGCCAGAGGCAGGCAGTTTCCACTGTTTGCCCCGGGGAATACCGTCAATAGTCACAACAAACGATGACCCAGGAGCCTGTATTGCAACTTTTCTGAACAGCGGTGTTGTCCTGTACCCTGTTCAATGCCAGAGAAAATACCATGGATAACCTGGAGATTTTTCCACGATTATTTCTATTGTCAAATTACGCAAAGCACAATAATACAAACCTGATCAGGGGTTCGTGCTGTAAAAGACTGCTTCAAGGTGAAGACGGGGAGCGTATTTTTTCAGGTTTTGTTTTTCGTGGTGATAGCAGGCGTCCTGAAATTATCTTTGAGCAAGGATTTATTCCCAGAGGAAGATTTTATGATGATATTTCTATTGATCATCGCATGGATCGAATGACAGGGGCTCTCAACGGTGGGTTTACCTTCGCTGCCGGGGTTTCCACAAGCCTGTCTACCCGAATCGCACAATATTACGTAAAACTTAATACGCTTAATACTGACAATATCAAATATTTCAATCCTCTCTCTGGCTCTGGCCCAGGCTGGTGTGCATTTGCTGGTTATATCTATTTAATTGACGCAAGGGACATGGCTGGCTACGCTATCGGCGTGCCAGAAGCCTATCGAAACCACCCGTTGCTCCTTGGGCAGGAGCAGGCGTTTTTACACGAGATTTATGAGGTTAATTTCATCCATGCCATCCCCAATACATCCATTGTCGGTATTGTCTGGTCGGATAAACATGTAGGTGATGACTACCGTTGGTCAGAAGAATGGATGGGTCAATCCGGTATCGAACTTATCCTCGGTGAAAACCCTGAATATAATGGGAACGCAGCCAAAGTGGCTAAACTCTTTAACGAGCGAAACGTGGACAGTTATTAGGATTAATTTCTAAGGCAACGGCAATAATCAGTGATGCTTTTTAGCGTACTTGTAAGAAGGACTGCTCTGGGGCATAAATAATGGCTAATCCTAAATTAATCAGTTGAAATCAGCACCTTTGTTAAAGTCCATACGAGCGTAGGTTTATAACCATTTTGCACACTCACCCAAAAGGGGTGTTATAAAAATGCGCAAGCCCAACTGTCACAAGGAATAGAAGGAGTTTACAAAATTCAACTACGGAATTTAGGCTAATAGATAATGAGGATTCATCTCATGCAATCTGCAATGAGCAAAATCTCAACGGTTATGTTCTTGGGGTTCGTGTTGTCGTTAGGCGCTGATTTATTGCTCGTAGCCGGAGAATTGATTTTTCTCAATGAACAACCCGTTAGCACATTCATGGTAACTGATCATGGTTTCAATGAGTTCTGGTAAACTGCCATCAGCGCGGTTTCTCAGACGACACATAGAACTTTTTTACATCGAAAAGCTTCCCTGTAAAGTTTTATGATCACCTTATTGACAGCCTCCTCGTCGTTTAGAGGGTGTCGCGAAACGCTTAATTTTCTCCGTCGTCATCCCGTACAGGGATTGTAAGGGCTCTATGCCACAAGGACGTGAATCACTAAACCCGCATGATACGTGCGGTTAGAGTGCCTTCCATAGAGCGTGGTTCCTGTACATTCCCTGTACAGGATGACGGTGCGGAGTGTATTTCAGCGTTTCGCGACACCTTCTTTAAGGCGAGGAGGCTGTCAACCCTTCAACAAGTAATGGCTACAGTTGTTTTACAATACTTTCAACGCTGTCCCTTGCATCACCAAACAACATAGACGTATTCTCTTTGAAAAATAACGGATTTTGTACGCCAGCATAACCTGTGGCCATTGAGCGTTTGAAAACAATAACATTTTTGGCATTCCAGACTTTTAACACAGGCATGCCAGAAATAGGACTCGAAGGATCTTCTGCCGCCGCAGGATTCACTGTGTCATTAGCACCAATGACCAGTACTGCATCGGTATCAGAAAAGTCGTCATTGATGTCCTCCATCTCTTCCACGATATCGTAGGGCACTTTTGCTTCAGCCAATAGCACATTCATATGCCCCGGTAAACGACCGGCTACCGGATGAATGCCAAAACGTACCTTGATCTTGCGTTGACTGAGTTCCGTCATCAGGCTGTGAACCGCGTGTTGTGCCTGCGCGACGGCCATACCATACCCTGGTGTAATAATAACACTTGAGGCTTGCTTCAAAAGTTGGGCCACCGCTTCTCCACTGGATTCAGTGTACTCGCCTTCAACATCGGCGCCGCTGTGGGTGCTGCCCTCATTCCCAAAACCACCTAGAATGACGGAAACGAAAGACCGATTCATGGCTTTGCACATCAGGTACGATAAAATGGCACCTGAAGAGCCGACCATGGCACCTGTGATAATGAGCAGGTTATTGTCCAGCGTAAACCCTGTCGCGGCAGCAGCCAGGCCGGAATAAGCATTTAGCATTGATACGACAACGGGCATATCAGCGCCGCCAATGCCCAGCACCAGGAATGTACCAAAGCCCAAGGCAAACAAGGTGACCAGTACCAGTGCAAAAAGACTGTGTTGCTGGACGTAGACAACCCCTGGCAATACAGCGAGCACCAACAATGCCAGATTTGCCCAGTGACGTCCTTTCATGGACAGCGCCTGGCTGGGAATCAGGGCATGCAATTTACCCGCCGCCACGGCTGAGCCACTAAACGTCACAGCCCCGATAATAACGCCAAGAACCACCTCAACACTGTGAATGGTTTGATCCACCGCAGGCACAAACTCGCTAAGTTTTGTGGCAAGGGCATTTTCTTCAGTAATCGCGCTGGAAAACCCAATAAACACCGCGGCAAGACCACCAAGACCATTCAGTACCGCTACCATTTGCGGCATCTCGGTCATTTCTACTTTCATGGCGAGGTATAGCCCAATACCTGTACCAAGCATCATGGTCAGTGTTATCAGGGTAAAGCCTTCCAGCTGAGCATGGATGAGCGTGGCTATAACCGCAATCACCATACCCACAATACCATACAGGTTACCGCCTTTTGCCGTTTCAGGTTTACTGAGTCCGGCAAGCCCCTGGATAAACATTATCGTAGCCACCAGATAGGCAGCCATTAATAATCCTTGTGACATAGCGCAACTCCCCTACTTGCCCAGATGAAACATTTTCAGCATTCGCTGTGTCACAGCAAACCCACCGACGATATTGATCATCGCCACCACCACCGCAATACCGGACAGAGTCAGCACCCACGCATTGTCAGTGCCGATTTGCATTAATGCGCCGACAACGACGATACCACTGATCGCATTGGTGACACTCATCAAGGGGGTGTGCAGCGCGGAGGTGACATTCCATATCACGTAGTAACCAACAATAGAGGCCAGCATAAAGACGGTAAGGTGCTCAAGCAGACTGCCTGGCGCGGCATTTGCCACCCAGCCGAACAGGCAGGCACCGACTGTTATCAATGCAGGTTTAACCCAGGGTTTACGGGGTGTTGGCGCTTGTTTAGTTTCAGCCGGTTTTTCCGGTTTACTCACGGGGGGGGCACTTACTTTTACGGGGGGAGGTGGCCAGGTAATGCTGCCTTCACGCATCACTGTCAGTCCGCGAATCACCTCATCGTCAAAATCAATGGTCAGCGTACCGTCTTTTTCCGGGCACATCAGCTTTACCATATTCAGCAGGTTGGTGCCGTATAACTGACTGGACTGTGCTGGCAGGCGACTGGGCAAATCACTGTACCCGATGATTTTCACGCCATGGTGTGTCACCACCTTTCCTTCTTCGGTGAGGACACAGTTTCCGCCGGTTTGTGCTGCCAGATCCACGATCACACTGCCAGATTTCATGGCTTTAACCATGTCTTCGGTAATCAGCCTGGGGGCCGGTTTTCCGGGTATCAGCGCGGTGGTAATAATGATATCCACTTCTTTGGCCTGTTGGAGGAACAGCGCCATTTCAGCATCAATAAATGCCTGGCTCATCTCCTTGGCATAGCCGTCACTGGCGCTGCCATCCTCTTCAAAGTCCAGCTCGAGAAACGTTGCCCCCATACTTTCCACTTGCTCTTTTACCTCAGGGCGCGTATCAAAAGCGCGAACAATCGCGCCCAGACTGCCTGCGGCACCCACCGCCGCAAGACCGGCAACACCTGCGCCGATAACCATCACCTTAGCGGGTGGAATTTTACCGGCAGCGGTAATCTGTCCATTGAAAAAACGACCAAACTCATGGGAGGCTTCAACAACCGCACGATAACCACTAATGTTTGCCATTGAACTCAACGCGTCCAATGGCTGAGCCCGTGACAGTCTCGGCACGCAATCCATGGAGAGAACATTGACATTTTTCCGGGAGAGCTTTTCCAGCAATGCTTCATTTTGTGCCGGCCAGATAAAACCAGCCAGGGTAGCCCCTTCTTTTAACTCAGCAATCTCAGCATCAGTGGGCGGGTTTACTTTGAGAACAATATCAGCACGCAATGCGTCTTTGTGATTAGCAATGATTTGAGCCCCGGCGGCTTCATACTGAACGTCTTCAAAGCTGGCGCTGGTTCCGGCGCCACTTTCAATAGTGACATCAAAACCGAGTTTTATCAGCCTGCCCACTGTGTCAGGAGTTGCTGCCACTCGGTTTTCATTCGCCTGGATTTCTCCAGGAATTCCTATACGCATACTCAATTACCCGGTTACTGAACACACTGAGGCGTCTTCCAGAAGCCTGTGATTACAAAGCTGCAAACAAAGGTCATCCGATCCTTTCACCCTGATAAGGGGTTTGGTTGTTTTCTGTTTTTATACGATAAACGAACATTACTTATCGAAAAGCGTTCTAACATGACTGTCAAGCCAATAAATACCTATAAGAAATAGCCCATAGCACCTGTCTGGTCAGCCTGTAGGAGACAAAAACACGAAAACGCCAGCCACGGATATAGTATGGTATTTTCAGTAAAAGTTGTAATTAAGCGAGACTATTGGCCTGATTAAGGCTTTCGACACACTCTTAATTAATAGGAGCCTGACCGAGAATAGACCACCCTACCGCGATTGCGATAAATTGGTCTAAAAATTCCTGCTTCTTCGTCAAATAGCCCCGCTATTCTCCTCAGAAGCAGAAATTTTTATCCTCAATTTCTCGTAATCCTCGCTACGGGCGCTATTCTCGGTCAGGCTCCTAGCACCTCTTTCCTGATCCTCCCAACGCGCAGGTTTTTCAGGGAACGTCTCACGCTTATTGACAACGCTGCGCGGAAAATACCAAAGCGTCACAACTCTTGTTTTGTGGGCAACATGATATTGGCAAAGATCAGCCCTGCCACCAATGACATAAATACCAGAAATGTATTGGTGCCCAGATTAGGGTCACTGACGATGGAGTAACCTGTAATTAAACCGTTGAGCCCCATGTAGGTTTTGCTGCCAGGCACAAGCACGACAATACCTTGCAGCAATACAACGGTAGCGGGTGATTTTTTCCAGATGGCATACAGATTCCCGTACAAGCCAACAGCCAGCGCACCAATAAAATAGCCAAGCGCATCGCCCAGTAACATAATGCCAGCGATTCCCGTGGCGTAAGCCAGAAAGCCAGAACCAACGCCCCAGACAACATCTTTATAACGGACGTTAAACACGGCTCCCAAAGAGGTAGACAATATCAGTACAGCGACCCAGGCAGACCAGCCAGGCAGGACGTTAGCATCAGGTATGTCGGCTTCCCCCCACAGTTTGCTACCCAGGGCAATCCCGAGCATGGCGCCAAAGTACAGTTTGAACAGCAACATGACAGCATCCATCAACCGGGCAGTACCAGAAATCAACTCCCTGGCGGCCAGTTCATTCAAGCCTAATGTAATGGAAAGCCCGGGGATAAAAATAATAATACTGGACAGTACGGCGAGGGGGACATGAATGGCGGGTTCAATAGCGTGAGCGCCAATGGCAATAAGACCATTAACACAAGCCACCAGAGGTTCAAGGCCAAGGGTCATCCGTGGATAGAATTGTGAGCAGTACACAAACAAATAACAAACAATCCCCAGACCTGTGGCAAACACAATATTCAACCAGTCCGTCCCAATCAGCATGGCAAATGCGCCACTGCTCACCCCGAAGGCACCCAGAGATAATACACTGGAATACAACGGTGGGCTGGCTTCTATTTCATTCAGCCGGATATGGGCCTGAACTACCGTTATTTCTTCAGCAATGAGTTGTTCGATGACATCATTCACATCAGCCAGTTTGCCAAGGTCAATATCCCCTGGTTTTACCCGGGAAACGTGGGTATGTTCCAGCTGTTTATCCAATGAGGAAAATACAAAGGTCAGGGTAGTCGGTGTGACCAGAAAGGAACCTGTTATGCCCTGACTATGGGATATTCTGTTTAAGTGGGCTTCCAGCCGATAAGCCTCGATACCAAAAGCATGGAGTGCTGTGCCGAGTTTTATAATAAACTGGTATTTGGCCTTAAAGCCTGCCAGGGTGATAGTTGTATGCTCTTCCCGATCAGCCATTGATAACATCCCATAGCTCGACATTTCGCATATATCCTGTTAACTCGACAAATAAAAAGCGCATACTATGTGGGATGCTAGGAGCCTGACCGAGAATAGACTACCCTACTGCGGTTGCGATAAATTGGTCTAAAAATTCCTGCTTCTTCGTCAAATAGCCCCGCTATTCTCCTCAGAAGCAGAAATTTTTATCCTCAATTTCTCGTAATCCTCGCTACGGGCGCTATTCTCGGTCAGGCTCCTAGCGTGGAAGAAAAACGTCAGTTGCCCGGTTAGCGTCAGTAATAAACAAATGTAAAATTTTTTAAATAAAACCGCTGCCCTGTCTTTGCGCTGCCAGCATTCTATTTATTGAAATTTAAAAAAGCACAGCCTCTGAGAGAAAACAATCACTCACCTGCTTTCTGTGCCCAGCTTGAGCAACGTCTGCCACACTGGCAAACCCGAAAGCTCAAGCTGAAAACACTGCACCACTGTTTATAAACATAAATTTAACGGGAAGCCGCTTGCTCTAGCATGGCCACTGCCGGCAGTTTTTTTCCCTCTACAAACTCCAGGAAAGCCCCACCACCGGTTGAGATGTAAGACACTTTGCCTTTAATGCCGTACTTATCAATAGCAGCCAGCGTATCACCGCCGCCAGCAATAGAAAATGCGGATGACTCGGCAATGGCTTTTGACAGGGAGCGAGTACCTTCACCAAACTGGTCAAATTCAAACACGCCAACCGGGCCATTCCAAAGAATAGTTTTTGCGCTTTTAAGCAGTTGAGCAAACTGTTTTTGTGTCTCTGGCCCAATGTCAAAAATCATGTCATCATCGGCAACATCATCAACAGATTTAATCATTGCCGGTTCGTTTTCATCGAACCGCTTACCACAGACAACGTCTATCGGAAGTGGAACATGGGTTTTTTCCATCAAGGCTTTGGCTTGTGGGATCAGGTCTTGTTCATAAAGGGAATTACCGACGTTTTTGCCGGCAGCCGCCAAAAACGTATTGGCAATCCCTCCACCAACAATCAGTTGGTCACAGATAGCAGAAAGTGACTCCAGAACCGTCAGCTTTGTAGAAACTTTTGAGCCACCGACAATGGCTGTCATTGGCTTTTGGGGATTATCCAGCGCCTTGCCCAGCGCCTCCAGCTCGCCCCAAAGCAAAGGACCAGCGCAGGCAACAGGCGCGTATTTTCCTACCCCGTGCGTTGAGGCTTGTGCCCGGTGGGCCGTGCCAAAGGCATCCATAACATAAACGTCACACAAAGCGGCCATTTTTTGCGCAAGGGTGGCATCATCTTTTTTTTCGCCCGCGTTAAAGCGGACATTTTCAAGAATAATGACTTCACCCGCATCAACATCAAAGCCTTCGTCAACCCAGTTCTGGATAAGCCGGACAGGTTGACCGAGCTTATCACTGATATAGGCCGCAACGGGTTTCAGGGAAAATTGTGGATCGTACTGGCCTTCCGTTGGCCGCCCCAGATGAGATGTAACCATAACCCTGGCACCAGCGGCGATGGCCTGTTTAATGGTGGGCAATGCGGCAACGACGCGGGCATCACTGGCGACATTGCCGTCTTTTATGGGAACATTGAGGTCTTCACGAATAAGAACACGCTTGCCGGAAAGATCCAGCCCGTTCATCTTCAGTACGTTCATGAGAACTCCTTTTAAGGGCCTAGGCTAATACGTTGCTTACATAGCCCGCAAGTAAATGTGGCAGGACGATAGCATAAACCCGTAGAAACTGAAATCAGCAAATGCTTTCGGCCATTGTCTTGCCGGTTCATTCTGGCAAGCACCAGGTCTGTCCAAAAGGTATTTATTCCTTGAATTTTAATGTCTAATGTAGTAAAAAAGCACGCTGACGGAGAATGGAACAGGCTATTTTTTATAGCGTCTATTATTAATATTTTAAAATTGCTCCTGAGATTATAATGATATTTTTCATGATGCTTTTCATGATGGCTTTCATTATATTCGCATATTATTTTCATGGAATTAACTAACCATGCCAATGCTTCGCTCGGTCTTTCTGGTCCAGGCTATCATCGTTATTGCTGTCAGTACATTAATAACCGGTTGTGCCAACATCTCACAGCCAGCACCCCAGTATGACCCTGATAAAACTCACCGGTTTACCATTGTTCATACCAATGACCACCACGGTCGCTTTTGGCGCAATAACAAAAACGAGTGGGGTATGGCCGCGCGTAAAACTCTGGTAGATGCTATCCGTGACGAGGTTCAATCAAAAGGCGGTCATGTGCTTTTATTATCAGGTGGGGATATCAATACTGGTGTACCTGAGTCCGATATACAAAAAGCCGTTCCTGATTTTAAGGGCATGAACCTGTTAGGTTACGATGCCATGGCTGTGGGCAACCATGAATTTGATAATCCGCTTAAAACGATTCGTATGCAGCAAAGCGTCGCTAACTTTCCTTTCCTTTCTGCCAATATTTACGCGCAAGACAGTGGCAAACGATTGTTTGATGCTTTTAAGCTCTTTAATTTCGAGGGTGTCCGTGTTGCCGTCATGGGCTTAACCACAGAGGATACGGTTAAATTCGTCAGTGCGGAAAATAGAAATAACGTGGATTTTCGCTCCCCCATTGAGGAAGCAAAAAAGCTGGTGCCTGAATTAAAAGCACAATCGGATATTCTTATCGCCACGACTCATATGGGTCACTATGCCAACGGTCTTCATAAAATCAATGCGCCGGGGGATGTGACACTGGCCCGCAAGGTCAGTGGCATTGATCTGATTGTCGGTGGGCACTCACAGAGTTTGTTGTCTAAACCTGATCGCCAAAATGGCACCTGGATTGTACAAGCACAAGACTGGGGACGTTATGTTGGGCGTGCTGATTTTGAATTCAAAGGAGGCGAGTTAACGCTGGTTGATTATCGATTGATTCCTGTAAACCATGCAGGCAGTAAGGTCACTTTGGCTGAAAACCGGGAAATGCTGGCATTGCTGTCGCCTTTTCGGGAGAAAGGCAAGAAATTGCTTGGGCAAAAAATTGGCCATGTGGATCAGCATTTACAAGGTGAACGTTCAGTCGTTCGTTTTGGCTATACTAATCTCGGCGTTTTGATGGCTAAAGCCCAGCAGGAGCGAGTGAGTGCTGATTTTGGTGTCATCAATTCCGGTGGTATTCGAGCCAGTATTGCGCCAGGTGACATTACCTACCGTGATGTGCTGATGGTGCAGCCATTTGGAAACAATGTGGGTTATATCGATTTAACGGGTAAAGAAGTGATAAATTATTTGAAGACTGTCGCTTTAATGCCCACAAACACTGGCGCGTTTGCCCATTTTTCAGACATTACCATGACCATCACAGGTGACAGCATTTCCCGTATCGCTATTAACGGCGAGCCCTTGGAGTCATCGAAAACCTATCGTATGGCTATTAATAATTTTTCAGCGGCAGGGGGTGACGGCTACCCGAATCTGGTGGAAACCGGTAATTATGTCAACACGGGGTTAGTGGATGCGGAGGTACTGAAAGCTTACATCAAGCAGCATTCGCCAATTAAGGCCAACGATTACAAGCCTGAAACAGTCACCCGATTGTAGCGTTTCATTACCACTGCGTAGAAACTGTTCATACGCTTTTATCATAACCGCGAAGAGTCCTGCACTTTGAGTGGGTGTCGCAAAAAAGTTAACTACACTTTTTTGCGCCTTTTCTGTCATTTCTGCGAAGACAGGAATCCATTCCCAGTTGTGGCATCACGACTTTGCCGGGATGACGAAAGTAGAGGTGATTGCCCATTTAAACCACTTTCGCGACACCTTTTACCATCCCCTTGCTGGCGGCGCGAAACTGCTTGAAATCTTTTAAATATAGGCGTAAAAACTGTTCACAATCCTTTATGAGTCCCAATCGCTGATAAAAGCCGCCTGTCTTGAACGCTTCTTCGTTACGCAGAACCACTACACTCTCAGAAAACTGAAAAACAGGCAGCCTTTCCCATGGGGTTCGCTTTTCGATCACCAACAACAGCTTCCATGAATCTCCGTTGTTCAGACGGGGGTGATGATAACCAGGCTGGAGATAGTGTTATGATCAAGCCTTTCGTTGTAGTTGCTATTTCATCGGTTTTATGCCCTTTGGTGAGTGCGTCTGCCACCGCTTCAATCAGGGTTACTGACGGTCATAATAAGTCAGGGTACTACGTGCAATTCAATCACGAGGCGCAAATGGCTGCGTCGATTTTCCCAACCAGGGAGAACGCTAAAATGAAAAAAGCGATATGCAGTGACCGTGTTTATGGGAAATACCTTTGCAGCCAAGCGGATTCGATTATTTATACGGTAGCAAATGCCCTCGATCAGGGAAGGTTCCCCCTGGGTTGCACGAGTGGGTTTTATGATAAACAAATGGAGGATATGCGCGTTTTTCCAGCAACGTCAAAATGGGTATGTGGTCCTTTTTAATGACGCGTTTCATACTGGCTACGACATCCGTTGAGCAGATCTTACTATAATGGAGCAGATAGTACTCTGAGTTCGTTGCCACTTGGCAGGTCGCCTGTTTTCTTCGTTACATCGCATTACCAGCGTTTCAGACAATCGAAAACAGGCCACCTTTCTTAAGGGTTTCGCTTTTCGATCATGAACAGTTTCTATGAAGCTCCGTCGTTCAGACGGGGGTGATGATAACCAGGCTGGAGATAGTGTTATGATCAAGCCTTTTGGTATTTTCACGATGTCAGTCGTTTACTATGATTACGTTGCCCGACAGCAAATAAAAAATATTCCCTCTTTTTGTCCGCGTTTCGCAATAATCTGATTTGTAGACGTGGTAACAACTTCCATCATTTACCCTTCCATAGCTTTAAGACTGTTTCCAACTAAAGCCATTTTTTTCAAACTCAAGGTGACTATTTCAATGAAACATCAACTTGTGCAACGCCTGGTCTACGTAATTTTTTATTGGCATGCTGAATCTCATTACCGGTAACACTTAGGTGTTTATCTATATCATAAATACGATTATGTTGATCCCCAGCTTCTAACAAACAAAAATTTTGTTGAGTTTCCACGCTAAAAGAATAACCATTACACTTATATGTTACAGCCATATCAGGATCATACAAATGACTCTCACAAGCCGTCCAATAACCTTTTTTGTGTGGGTGTAACTCTTCAGGAGGTTTTTGTGCCCCTCTCCATTCACCATGCTTAAGAGTAAAGTTTGTTCGTTTGCATGTATAATTGGTTTTGTTTACAAGGTATACTAGCAAACAATTCTCTGATAACGCCCCAGCGAAACTAGTGTTTGTAAGAAATATCGTGGAAATAAAAGTTGCGAAGGTCAGTAACACTCTGTTCATTTTGTTGCCCCATGACGCAATAAAATGTAACGGTTAAGACACCTGCTCTCGCAGCAGAAAACAGCGACTCATTAATGCTTTTCTCATGCAGAACGGAGGAGCTTGGCTGGATTCAAGCAATAAGGCATAAGAGAGTAAAGGGATAAGCAAACGTGATTTTGACGAAAAAAAGATAAGGAGTCTCTGGGCGGCATAGCTATGTTTTTGATAATCATACCTGACCATAGAAATCTAATCCTACGCTTTATCGCTGTGCCTACTATACAATGTGATATTAATGATTTCTACGTGGTTTTAAAAATCAAAATAGCATAAGAAAATTATTTTTAATCGAAATAAAGTGCTATGTGCAAAAATGTTACCGGGCAGACATCTAACCATCGTCATCTACTTTCATCCAGACGCCTTTCAGGTTTCAAACATTATTACTTCATCCTCATTATTGGAACCAATCAGGCTGTTCCTTAACGGGCCTCTTAAGGGAAGAAATACTCGTTTGGATTTTACATTTAATGCCGCCACTTATTTCTCATTTATTCAAGCTCAAGGCGACTTCTTCAATGAAATAACAATTTGCGCGACGCCGAATTCGTGTGCAGATTTGTCGGCATGCCGAGCCTGTTTATTGGTAACATTTAGATGTTTATCAACATTAAAAGCACTGTAGTGTTGATTTCCAGCTGCCAATAAACAAAAATTTTGCTGATTTCTCACGGAAAAAGAGTGACCATTACAGCTGAATGTCGCAGTCATATCAGGACCATACAAAGTATCCTGACACGCCTTCCAAACACGGTCTGTATAGGGACGTATCATTGCAGGAGGTTCCAGTCCATCAACCCATTGACCATGCTTAAGAGAAAAATCTGTTCGTTTACATGTATAGTTGGTTTTGTTTAGAATCTCTACTCGCAAACATCCCTCCTCTTTTGATTTATCAGCATAACTGGAACTTGTAAGAAATACCGTGGAAATAAACATTGCAATGGTCAGTAATAAGCCGTTCATTTTGGTTACCTCATGACGCAACAAAATTTTAACCGTTAAGCCCCCCTCTCTGGCCGCAGATAACAGCGACTCATTACTGATCATCTGACGGATTGTACAGAATAACGTTTGTATTACACTGACAGTGGCGCCCGAACTCAAAGCATAAGGGAGTTAACAAAGCAATGCTCAGTACACTGGATTTTATAGTTAATGCCATCAATCAGTTCCTATTTATTCAAGCTCAAGGTGACTTCTTCAATGAAATAATAACTTGTGCAATTCCGATTTTATGTGAAACCTCGTTAGCATGTTGGGTTTGTTTATTAGTAACGTTTAGATGTTTATCGATATTATAAACACGGCAGTGTTGATTCCCAGCTTTTACGAAAAGAAGGTTTTGTTGATTTTTTACGCTAAAAAAATAGCCATTACACTCATAGGTTGCCGTCACATTAGGACCATAAAATTCAGTCTGGCACGCCGTCCAATACTCTCCTCTTTGTGGGTGTATCGCTATTGGCGGTGTTTTTCCGTCAGTCCAGCTACCATGCTTAAGAGCAAAGTCTTTTCGATTGCATGTATAATTGGTTTTGTTTAGAACGTTTACTTGTAAGCATTCCTCTGGTGCTGAACCAGCAAAACTAGCGCTTATAAGAAATGTCGTGGAAATAAAAGTTGCAAGGGTCAGTAATACTCTATTCATTTTGGTTACCTCATGACGCAATAAAATTGTAACCGTTAAGATGCCAGGAGCCTGTCGGGCTTAAGCTTTCGAGTATGAAATTCTGGCCGCGCTTTCTGGATTTCAGGCCGAAATTGCCTTAAGTCCGACAGGCTCCTAGCACCAGAAAAAAGCAGCTCGTTAGTGACAGTCTAACAGATTATATAGAATAACGCTTATACCACGCTGAGAGTGGTGATCGAACTCAAGGTATAAGGGAGTTAACAAAGCAATACTCGTTACATCGGGTTTTATAGTTAATGCCATCAACTAGTGCGAACAAGCGTTAATATACATACAAGCATCACTTTGGTCACTCCTGCGAAGGTAGGAGTCCATTTTCTGGTAGATTCAGATTCCCGCCTTTGCGGGAATGACGACTGTATGGGTATTAGCGCTTAACAGTACCAGGAGCCTGTCCGAGAATAGACTGCCCTGCTGCGGTTGCGATAAATTGGTCTAAAAATTCCTGCTTCTTCGTCAAGTCGCCCCGCTATTCTCCTCAGAAGCAGAAATTTTTATCCTCAATTTCTCGCAATCCTCGCTACGGGGGCTGTTCTCGGATAGGCTCCTAGTTCCCATTTATTCAGCTCAAGGTGACTTTTTCAATGAAATAGTAATTTCTGCAATACCAGGTTTTTGGTTATGAAAAGCGGCATGTTGAGTCTGTTTATTGGTAACATTTAGATGTTTATCGACATCATAAGCGCTGTAACGTTGATTTCCAGTTTTCAAAAAACAAAAATTTTGTTGATTTCTCACGCTAAAAGAATAGCCATTACACTCATATGTTGCCCTCATATCAGGGCCATAAAAATCATCCTGGCATCCCATCCAATAATCTCTTCCATATGGACGTAATGATATTGGAGGTTCTCTCCAAATAACCCAGTCACCATGTTTGAGAGTATGGTCTGTTCTGTTGCATGTATAACTGGTTTTGTTCAGAATATTTACTTTCAAACAGTTCTCTGGTGGTTGATCAGTAGCAAAACTCAAGCTTGTAAGAAATACCGTGGAAATAAAAATTGCAATAGTTAGTAATACGCTGTTCATTTTGGTTACCTCATGATGCAACAAAATTGTAACCGGTAAGATGCTGGCTTTGGCAGCAAAATAGCCATTTATTAATTAACATCGACTGTATTGTGTAAGGTTTACCTGTATACTGTCGTTCAATATTAACTCAATTCAAGTGATAAGGTCGCGAGTCAGCCTGATTTTATCGACAAAAAACCACCAGAAAACCTTGCTGTTTTCCCAATACTTGACCATAGGCATCTAACCGAAGGCTTTATAATTATGACTACTGTACGTTGTTGTCTTAATAATTTCTACCTGATTTTAAAACCAGAATAACATAATAAAATTATCCTTAATTCCTATAAAATTCTGGTTAATAAAAACTGTCGTTTATTTAAAGCATGATCATAGTCAGCTACTTTCATCCAAGTGCTTTACGGTATTTTAAAGATTATTGCCTGGCGCAAGTCAAATGGCTTCTGTAATCTGGTCTCTTATAAACTTCAACGAAAAAAAATGCTCAGATAACCAGCGCATAATAGGGGGTAGAGAGTCAATAGGTATTAAAAAGCGATTAGCACCGTAACCGATTTGTCGAAAGAATGAAACAGATACTCATTCTATTTGGGCATCAGACATATTTAACGAGCAATACCCGTTATATCGGTTTTTATAGTTAATGTAGTCACTTGTTTACGGTTTTATTTACGTTTAAGGTGACTTCTTCCTTCAATGAAGCAGTGACTGCCGCAATACCGGTTTTTCCACCCCATACCGCCGCATGCTGAACCTGTTTGTTTGTAACATCCAGATGTTTATCAACATTAAAAGTATTGGTATATTGATCCCCACCCTCCATATAACAATAATTTTGTTGATTTCTCACGCTAAAAGAGTAACCTCCACAGCTAAGTGTTATAGTCATATCAGGGCCATGGAAGTCACTTTGCTCCGCCGACCAAGAAATTATATTACCTGTTTTTATAGTTAAAGACTTTTTTGGCTTTCTATACCACGAACCATACTTGAGTTCATTATCTGTTATTTTGCATGTATAACCGGTCTTGTTATAGAAGTCTACTCTCAAATAATTTTGGTTGGCATGAACAAAGCCAGCATTCGTAATAAATACCATGAAAATGAAGGTTGCAAAAGCTGCTAACATATTGTTCATTCTGGTTACCCCATGCAATAAAATTCTAACCGTTAACACACCTGACCAAAGGATTTATGATAATAACCACTATACTTTTTGTTGTTAGCGTTTTCCACTTTATTTTAAAATCAAAATAGCATAAAAAAATATTATTAATTTCAATAAGCTGCTTTGTAAAAACTGTCGCGCATTAAGAAACAAGACTATTATCATCTATTTTCAAAAAGCAGGTTTATGGATCACAAGCTGTAGCACCTCAACCCCATACCCGATAGGCGCCAGATTGTTTCTCTAATCTGTAATCTGGTCTCTTATAAACTTCAACGCAAAAAAATGCTCAGATAACCAGCGCGCAATACGGGGGTTAGTTGAAAAGCGATTAGCACCGTAACTGATTTGTCGAACGAATGAAACGGATATCCATTCTATTTGGGCAGACATATTTAACGAGCAATACCCGTTACATCGGGTTTTATAGTTAATACCGTCACTTGTTTCTGGTTTCATTTAAAAGTTTAAGGTGACTTCTTCAATGAAACAATGACTGCTGCAATACCGGGTTTTCCACCCCATACCGCGGCATGCTGGGTCTGTTTGTTTGTAACATCCAGATGTTTATCGACATTAAAAGTATTGGTATATTGATCCCCACCCTTCATATAAGAATAATTTTGTTGATTTCTCACGCTAAAAGAGTAACCTCCACAGCTAAGTGTTACAGTCATATCAGGGCCATATGAACTTTGCCTCGCCGACCAAGAATAAATATAACCTGTTTTTATAGCTAAAGACTTTTTTGGCTCTCCATACCAATAACCATGCTTGAGCTTATAATCTGTTATCTTGCATGTATAACCGCTCTTGTTATAGAAGTCTACTACCAAATATTTTTCGTCGGCATGAACAAAGCCAGCATTCGTAATAAATACCATGAAAATGAAGGTTGCAAAAGCTGCTAACATATTGTTCATTCTGGTTACCCCATGCAATAAAATTCTAACCGTTAACACACCTGACCAAAGGATTTATGATAATAACCACTATACTTTTTGTTGTTAGCGTTTTCCACTTTATTTTAAAATCAAAATAGCATAAAAAAATATTATTAATTTCAATAAGCTGCTTTGTAAAAACTGTCGCGCATTAAGAAACAAGACCATTGTCATCTATTTTCAAAAAGCAGGTTTATGGATCACAAGCTGTAGTACCTCAACCCCATACCCGATAGGCGCCAGATTGTTTCTCTAATCTGTAATCTGGTCTCTTATAAACTTCAACGCAAAAAAATGCTCAGATAACCAGCGCGCAATACGGGGGTTAGTTGAAAAGCGATTAGCACCG
>NZ_JAVLSP010000024.1:0-41373 GCF_031528575.1 Candidatus Sororendozoicomonas aggregata | reverse complement strand
TAAATGAAGATCGCGATTGCAGGTAATACCCTGTTCATTTCAGATACTCCTTACTATAAAACAGTGCCCGTTTGGACACCTGCTCAGATAGCGAAAAAGTTACTCACTATTACCACCTGAAACCTGTACACAATACACGCTCGCATTGTGCCATAGCGTGCCATAAAGGGGTTTTAGCGAAGGCAGCTTTTCGCTTTCAACGTGTTTCACGTTTTACTCAAACCCAAATTAACCACCTTTAGATGACACAATGATTTCTGCTACACCCGGCTTTTCTTTACCCCTAGAGGCATGCTGAACCTGCTTGTTGATAACCTTTAAATGTTTATCCACATCAGAAGTACTGAGAGTTTGATCCCCACCTTCAAATCCAGAGAAATTTTGTTGATTTCTCGTGCTAAAAGAGTAACCACCACAGTTAAACGTTGCCGTCAAATCTGGACCATAGCAATGAGTCTGACGCACAACCCAACTAGTTACTGAATATTTCTTGAGCCTCTTAGGTGGCTTTGTATGCCATAGACCGCGCTTAAGATGAGCGGCTGCTATGCAATCATAAGGGGTATTGTTAGTAAAACTGATTTCCAAACTTTCCTCTGGGGCAAACGTCTCTGCGTTAAACTTAGCAGAACTGGCATTGGTAAAAAACATCATGTAAATGAAGATCGCGATTGCAGGTAATACCCTGTTCATTTCAGATACTCCTTACTATAAAACAGTGCCCGTTTGGACACCTGCTCAGATAGCGAAAAAGCGACTCACTATTACCACCTGAAGCCTGTACACAATACACGCTGGCATTGTGCCATAGCGTGCCTAAAGGGGTTTTAGCGAAGGCAGTTTTTCGCTTTCAGCGTACTTCACGCTTTATTCAAACCCAAAGTGACGCCCTTTAGGTGTAACGACTATTTGTGCCTTGCCCGGTTTTTCATTCCACCAGGAGGCATGCTGAATCTGTTTGTTGGTAACAGTTAAATGTTTATCGACATCAGAAACACTGAGAGTTTGATCCCCACCTGCAAGCGCAGAGAGATTTTGTTGATTTCTCGTACTAAACGAGTAACCACCACAGGTAAACTTTACTCTCAAATCAGGACCATGGCCATGAAGCTGATTCACGACCCAACCCGTTGTCAAATGTTTGTAGAGCGTCTCAGGTGGCTCTTGATCCCATTCACCATGCTTAAGATGAGTATTTGCTTTGCAATCATAATCGGTATTGTTAATAAAACTGATTTCCAAACGTCCCTCTGGGTTAAACCACTTGGCAAAACTGGCATTTGTAAAAAACATCATGTAAGTGAAAGTCATAATAGCGGGTAATACTCTGTTCATTTCAGATACTCCATACTATAAAGTTAAAGCAGCGACCATGTGAATAACTGGCCCTCTATATCAGCATAGCTAAAAACAGCTATTCATCAATGCCCTCTGAAGCCCGCGCGCAATACATTCACGCACCGTGCCATGGAGTGATGTTAGCGAAAGCTGACTTTTCACTGTCAACGTGTTTCACGTTTTACTCAACCCCCAATTGACGGCCTTTAGATGAAACAATTATCGCTGCCTTACCCGATAATTTAATCCCATCATAAGCATAAGCGGCATGCCGAGTCTGTTTGTTGGTAACAGTTAAATGTCTATCGACACCAGAAGTACTGTAATGTTGATTCCCAGCTTTAAATACGCAGTAATTTTGTTGATTTTTCGTACTAAACGAGTAACCACCACAGGTAAACTTTATTCTCAAATCAGGACCCCAGACAACACTTTGATACACAATCCAATTAGCTGTTGAATGTTTCGGGATCGACTTAGGTGGCTTTTTATCCCATTGACCATGCTTAAGATAAGCATCTGCCGCGCAACTATAATCGGTCTTGTTGATAAAAGTGATTTCCAAACTTTCCTCTGGGCTATACTTCTTGGCAAAACTGATATTTGTAAAAAACATCATGTAAATGAAAGTTACAATAGCCGATAATACTCTGTTCATTTCAGATACTCCATACTATAAGGCAGTGTCCGTTTGGATATCTGCGCAGACAGCGAAAAACAGCTACTAACTATTACCACTGACAGCCTGTGCGCAATACACGCTTGCGCATTGTGCCATAGTGTGCCATAAAACGGTGTTAGCGAAGGCCGCTTTTCGCTTTCAACGTGTTTCACGTTTTACTCAACCCAAAATTAACGGCCTTTTAATGCAACATAGATTTCTGCCTTACCCAATTTTGACCCAAAAGCGGCATGCTGAGTCTGTTTGTTGGTAACATACAGGTGTTTATCCACATCAAAAGTACTGCAATGTTGATCCCCACCTTCAAATTCAGAGAAATTTTGTTGGTTTTTCGTGCTAAAAGAGTAACCACCACAGTTAAACGTTATGATTATATCAGGACCATAGATGCCCTGTTCCGCAATCCAATAAACTACCGAATGTTTCGAGACCGACTTAGGTGGCTTTCTATGCCATTCACCATGTTTAAGATAAGCGTCTAGCGTGCACTTATAATCCGTGTTGTTCGTAAAAAATACTTCCAAACTTTCCGCTTGATGAAAAGCAGCAAAACTGGCGTTTGTAAAAAACATCATGTAAATGAAGGTTGTAATAACAGGTAATACTTTGTTCATTTCAGATACTCCTATAAAACAGTGACCATGTAAGCACCTGGTCACATGGAAAAACAACTGTTTACTATTACCCTCTGAAGTCTATGCACAATACAGTCATGCACCGTGCCGTGGAGTGATGTTGACGAAAGCTGACTTTACACTTTCAACGTGTTTCACGTTTTATTCAAATCCAAAGAGACCTCCTTTAGATGACACAATGATTTCTGCCTTACCCCCTTTTTTCCAATAAGCGGCATGCTGAGTTTGTTTGTTGATAACATGTAGATGTTTATCTACACCAAAAGTAGTGTAATGTTGATCTCCGCCCCTAAGTCCCGAGTAATTTTGTTGATTTTTGGTACTAAAAGAGTAACCACCACAGGTAAACGTTACAATTATATTAGGGCCATAGGCGGTCTGTTCACCAACCCAATAAGTGCTCGACTGTTTCTGGATCGACTCAGGTGGCTTTTTTTTCCATTTACCATGTTTAAGATAAGCGTTTATTTTGCATTCATAATTGGTATCGTTAATAAAATCTACTATCAAATAGCGGGTTGGGTTAAGAATTTCAGCAAAACAGGCGTTTGTAAAAAACATCATGTAAATGAAGGTGACAATAGCAGGTAATACTCTGTTCATTGCAGATACTCCATACTATAAGACAGTGGCCATTTGAACACCTGGCCCTATGTCAGCATAGCTAAAAACAGCTGCTCATCAATACCCTCTGAAGCTTGCGCACAATACATTACGCTCATGCATCGTGCCATGGAATGATGTGAGCGAAAGCTGACTTTTCACTTTCAGCGTGTTTCACGTTTTACTCAAACCCAAATTAACCGCCTTTAGGTGACACAATGATTTCTGCTACACCCGGCTTTTCTTTACCACAAGAGGCATGCTGAACCTGCTTGTTGATAACCTTTAAATGTTTATCCACATCAGAAGTACTGAGAGTTTGATCCCCACCTTCAAATCCAGAGAAGTTTTGTTGATTTCTCGTGCTAAAAGAGTAACCACCACAGTTAAACGTTGCCGTCAAATCTGGACCATAGTAATGAGTCTGAAGCACAACCCAACTAGTTACCGAATATTTCTTGAGCCTCTTAGGTGGCTTTGTATGCCATATACCGCGCTTAAGATGAGCGGCTGCTATGCAATCATAAGGGGTATTGTTAGTAAAACTGATTTCCAAACTTTCCTCTGGATCAAACTTAGCAAAACTGGCATTTGTAAAAAACATCATGTAAATAAAGGTTGCAATAGCGGGTAATACTCTGTTCATTTCAGATACTCCATACTATAAGACAGTGGCCATTTGAACACCTGGCCTCCTATGTCAGCATAGCTAAAAACAGCTGCTCATCAATACCCTCTGAAGCTTGCGCGCAATACATTACGCTCATGCATCGTGCCATGGAATGATGTGAGCGAAAGCTGACTTTTCACTTTCAGCGTGTTTCACGTTTTACTCAAACCTAAATTGATCTCCTTTAAGTGAAACAACTATTTGTGCCTTACCCTTTTTATTTCCACTAATAGAGGCATGCTGAATTTGTTTGTTGGTAACATGTAAATGTTTATCGACATGAGAAGTGTTGAGAGTTTGATTCCCGCCTTCAAGCTCACAGTAATTTTGTTGATTTTTTGTATTAAAAGAGTAACTGCCACAGGTAAATTTTATTGTCATATCAGGACCATAAAAAAACTTCTGAATCGCGACCCAATGAGTGGTAGAGTTTTTCGGGAGTGTCTTAGGTGGCTCTTTGTGCCATTGACCATGCTTAAGATGAGATTCTATGGTGCAATCATAACCAGTGTTATTAATAAAACTGACTTCCAGGCTTTCTGGCGGATCAAATTTAGCAAAACTGGCATTTGAAAAAAACGTCATGTAAATGAAGGTCGCGATAGCGGGTAATACTTTGTTCATTCTAGGTACTCCATACAATAAAACTGTGACCGTTTGGACATCTGCTCAGACAGCGAAAAAGCCACTCACTGTTACTATCTAAAGCATGCGCGGAATCCATTCTTTCATCGTGCGGGGAGTGGTATTAGTGAAGGGCAACTTTTCACTTTTAGCGATGTACGAAAGTACAAAAACACACATTGAGAAAAATAAACGTCACTCGGTGACAGCCCTACAGCCCTCCCTTTCGAAGAAAATACCATTTTTGGTAATCAGTAGTCTAGCCCGGATATTTCATAAACTGCCCTGAGAATTGCGCGGAACCTTGCGGTTCTAAGGGATTTTGCGAAGGAGCGCCGTACCGGGGAGTACGGTCGACTGAGCAAAACTCCCTTAGAGTCGCAAGGAGCAAGCAAGGCCAGGAGCATGTTTATGAAATATCCGGGCTAGACTTAATCTGACATTTATCCTTCAAAATGAGAAGGGATACCGGTTTAGATAGAGGGTTATTAAGCATAATCTACAATCACGACACCACGAGGCAGAAGACTTACCGGTTTTGGCATTCTAGGAGGCTGTCCGAGAATAGCGCCCGTAGCGAGGATTACGAGAAATTGAGGATAAAAAATTCTGCTTCTGAGGATAATAGTGGGGCTATTTGACGAAGAAGCAGGAATTTTCAGACCAATTTATCGCAACCGCAGTAGGGCAGTCTATTCTCGGACAGGCTCCTAGTACTCCGTCCGGCAAAAAATGATAGTTAAGCAGATGCTATTCTAATAACTCCGATTCCATAATGCCGGAGTTATTATGACCATCAAGTATCATGTTCAACTCAGCGGGGACGAACGATCAATGCTTGAACGGCTTATCAAGCAGGAAAAACCCAAAGTTGCACAACACAAAAAACGTAGAGCCAATATCCTTCTGGCTATAAATGCCCTCTTGATCCAAGGCGTCCACTTGTTTGCCTTGATGAAAGTAGCAAGTAGCAAGTTAAAGAAGTCGTTAATCCAATGCCTGTTGAGCCTGGCAAGCCGGAGCGTTATGACATAGAGTATGAACGTAATGGTGTCAGCAATCTGTTCATGATGTTTGAACCCTTAACAGGTTGGCGGCATGTTGAGGTGACTGATCGCAGGACAGCGATTGATTGGGCTCATCAAATCAAGTTTCTGGTCGATGTTCGCCACAAAAACGCGGAGAAAGTTATACTGATTGGAGATAACTTGAACACGCGTTCTACGGCATCACTTTATAAAGCTTTTTCCCCAGAAGAAGCCCGCGGAATGATTGATAAGCTTGAGTTTCATTACGCCCCAAAGCATGGTAGTTGGCTGGATATGGCCGAAATTGAGCTGAGTATACTGAGTCGCCAGTGTCTGGATCGGCGTATCCCTACCCAAGACATTCTCCGCAGAGAAGTCAAAGCTTGGGAAGAGAAGCGCGACGCGAGAAAAGTGACTACACAGTGGCGTTTTACCACTGAAGACGCCCGGATAAAACGTAAAAGACTGTATCCAAAGATGCCAGAGCTTGATAATACAGAGTAGATTGAGCGCCTCCGCAGAACATAAACCAGGCTACTAAGTACATGACCATTTGCTTTTCAAGTTGGTCTACAGGCCTTGCAAGGCCTGCCAGCAAGAAAATATATGTTTTCATTTGGTCATGTACTTACGAATGTTAATTTTACCTTGTTGTTGACGACGCTGCTACCGTCAATGGGTAAAGCGCCCAATCTGACCATCGGCTTCTCATCATAAGGCCAGGAAAAAATGCTCTCGCAAAACCAATAAACTTATCTCTTTTATCAAACCATACCTCACCATGGTTAGGATCAAAATAGCACGCATCTTCTTGTTGATTGCCGATCCAGAGACAAGTAACGTGTGCTGAACAGCTATAGTCATCCGCTAATTTATCTTCAACGTATCCAAGATTATGCATAAGAATCAATACGTAGCATGATCTAAATCTAACAAATTGATTGATCATATTATGGGCTTGTTCGCTAAATTCGTAAAGTTCAATATTGGGGTAAAATACATTGCTGTCAAATATATAATTTTTTTTTACTGGGTCGAAAAGGAGATGTATACCTTTACGCGCTAAGAATCTGGTTGTACTGTCCACCTGATTTGGCAATGTTAACATATCAGGATCAAAACTCTCTTCGTCATTTTGCAAAAATTTTATTTTATTGATAACATTATCATCATTGATTTTATTTTTAAGATGATTGCCTTGAGCGTGGTGTTTAATCCAATAGGCGCAAAGACCCATACATATTCCTCTTTCCTCGTTATTCAAAAGTCTACTCTGATCAAAATCCCAAGTAATCTTGCCACCAGTTCTGTCAATAGCCCCTAAATAATAAATATGATTCATCGGTCTTTACCTTGGTTAATCTAGTGGGGAAATATGTTATTTTTCTTAGACTCAATACTGCGGACAGTTTTCCCAAGCTGGCGCCATGAGAAGACATCAATGATAATCAGAGAGATTTAAGTTCAACTATCCGTAGATTCTTCTCATGGATACTATATAGCTAAGACTGCACTGAATACAATACTATGTCCAGTGTCAAAAAGCCTCAGAAGACATTTATCGCTCTGCTTCTTTCTGCACTCATTGTCGTACAAGGCAAAGCCAATTTTCGCAATATGAGTCGATACTCACCGATGAGTGAGAAGCGGTTCCAGCGCTGGTATCCCAAAGTGTTCGATTGTGTTGTTAGCAGAATGTTAGACGAAATTTTCCTCCCGGCGAAACAAGAGGTTTACCTAATATCAGATGAAACGTCCAGTATCCTGAAAGCTTCAGGGTCATACCTGCAACTGCGCCAATATTGTTACAAAGACGACGATATGTGTCAGGCCATTTAACTGTTCACTGGCGAGCCAGCTCAACATTCTTACTAAACGCATGTTTAGTATTGAAGGTAAGGTCAGTAACGGCCCTGTTACCCTGCATCCTGGTCTTCAGCGTAATATCACCGGCATCGCCACTTGATACCACCTGCCAGTGACCATTGAGCGTAATGGTTACCTTGGGTGTTTCACTGTCGTGGTACAGCCACTTTGGATTATCTCGTAAATCGTTTTTGGTAATGGTTTTAGTCTTTGGCGCCAGGCCCAGATCAGGATTTACAACACTGAGCATCACATTGCCATTGGCCATTTTTCGGGTCATAGCCAGTGCTGGCCTGTCCGTGGCGATAATCAGGTCTGAGGCAAAACCGTCACCGGCTGCAAAAAAGGCGTAGCCCGTCATGCCTTTTTGTATATGCTCAACAATATGAGCCCGGTTGTCCTGTTGTTTGACCCGGTAGATTTTTGTAGCGTTACGGGCAAACTCCCGCGTTTTATCAGCCCCGGCATTGACCAGCGCCACGTATTCATAGCGCCCGGAATTGACTCGCTTACCGTGGGATAGCCAAGCCGTTGCGTATAAGCCTTTGGTCATCTTTTTACCGGACTCATCAGGTGCCTCCTGTACGGTACGATGCACCATTAATAATCCTGCCGGATTTGGGATATAGTAGCCATTATCTACACTGTCTGTTAACCACACGGGTTGTTGACTGGCGACATTAAAGCGGTTTTTCTCGCCCGTCAATCTTGAACCATTGAAATAAGTCACTGTATCCGCTGAAGGCAAACGAGTCTGGAAGAGCGTGGTAGCAACCTCGTGTTCTCCGTCACCGCCATTAATATCACTCCCCAGCAAAATGATCTGATCGTCAAAAAAGAACAGTGACTTATGAGCGGTTAGTGAAACACCACCGACCTGATTATCATAAATCATGGCATACACGCCGTTTGACTGTTCTGCGCTTAAACCACCAACAAACGATTCGGACGACCAGTTTCTTTTACCTTTTTTCATATGGTCATAAGGCACGCGCACGGTGGTAGCGCCAGGCAAACGGTGCCAGTCCCACCCCTTAATGCCATAACCGCTGTCAAAAGCATTGACCGGATTTCCTTTAGTATAGAGTCGCAGTACACCAGAACTGGCATTGCCTCCATAGAGATTCTTGGTCTTCTTTGATTCATAATCCCAGATGTATCGGCTGAAACCTTTCACCGCAGCCATCCAGCCCGGACGACGATGAATGCTCATGGCGCCATAAGGGTAATCCCAGTGACCCGACAAAGGCGGCTCAGGCTCAACATTCTCCTGCTCCAGGGCGAGCGTGGACTCGATTTCACCAAATGCGCCCAGCCCCTTTTCACCAGCAAAATTTTTACTGAGCAAACCGCTTCTCTGGAAATAGTCACGATCCCATAGACGGGCAAAGATGGCTTTCATTTCTGGATCATCAAGACCGTTTTTCACCCCATAATAGGCATAAGCTGGCACAAGATGGACTAATGAATTCAGGTTGTTGGGGAATCGTCCGGTAATACCCCGATGCATGTCGTATTTTTGTGAGTATATCCTGAATGTTTTCAGCCCCAGTTTGACGTTAGCAATGGATTTATCGGTGACTTGAAAGGAGGTATTATTGAGCAGATAAATACTTCTTGCCGCTGCTTCCAGCGCTTCTTCAGAGTAACCGTTGCCATAAATGCCCTTGTGGTGATAGCCGACACCGTCCGGTTTGATGGTATCAGCCCAGCCGGGGGCCAGAGTGTAAGCCTTATTATAAAACCGAGTCAGGAAGGTCATATTCTCGATCCGGGCAGGGTCGTCGGGAAGCTCCGTGACAACGTAAGTCAGACGGTTTCTGACCATTGATTTAAACCCATCGGAGTTGAATCCCGGAAACTGGAACTGCGTCATGCCCCGTCCGTCCTGTTCGGGAGCAAAAATCCGGGTAACCCAGTCCAGCGTATTAAGTTCACGTTTCAGACGACCCGCTTTGCGTAATTCGTCACGCATTAACAATAACGTTTTTGAGTACCCCGAAATGTTGTTGTTAATACTACCACCAAAGTCGGTAAAGCCGGTTTTTCTCAGCCTGTCAAAATCAAAACCGGTGTCCACACCTCGCTTCCAGCCTGAAGCGTACATATGGTCAAGCACAGCAATGATAGTGGCCAGTGTCTCGGGTTTTTTATAGCCAGGATTGGGGCTGTCTGCCAGACCAGGATAGGCATAGGACATACTTAACGACGGTAATAGCGTATCAAAAACATAGCGAGCTACCGGCTGTTTGTCCTTAGTTCGGTCAAAACTGATTTTACCCAGACCGGCAACGCCACCTTTGCTGACAAACTGCTTTTCAACCTCGGCAAAGACCTTGAGCATCTCATCGTGCTGTGCCCGAACTAACGGGTCCGATTTACTGAGCGTGCCGCTGCCTACTGTCCAGTTTACATAGCGTTGATAAATGGTTTCGAGTTCCTGCTGCTGTTCTGGCAATTGCTGAACATGCATTACTGGACTTTTTTTCATCTCAACGGGATACGCGCTTTGTACACTGCACCCTGCCCAGAAAACAGTGCCGAACAGGAGTTTGCTTAGTGCTTTAGTATCAATCATGAAGATCATTTCCTTCGGATTACAAACAGGGCTTGCTGGCATCGCACCAATGGGTATTGGCATAAGTCCGACAAGCTCCAAGGGAAAAATTTCTCAATCAGTCAGTCCGCACGCATCAACCCGGCACCACAGCTTGCTCGCTCGCGCGCCTCATAACGAACTGGCTCAGCCATTGCCAGGGAAGCGGCCAAATAGGATAAACAGTGGAATACCCCAGGTTTTGAGCTGTATCGTGTGAGAATTTTACTTATGCTTACGTCAATAAAGTCAAATGTCGTCTATTTTAAAGTCGTCTATTTTAAATTACATGTATCGTTTATATCCTCCCACTTGAAGTTATGTTAGTATTGCGCGCTTGTATCTGGATTGTAATATTACTCCTGTTCACAGCAGAACAGTATAAATAATGACCCCTGATCCTGGAACAAACCAGGTTCCGGGATCAAACCGTACATCATAGAGACACCGATTGCGGTAGGGTTCTGATAAACTGATTTTTTGAGTATGCTTTGATTGCATCCATGCCACTTTTACCAACAGATAAAAAAGCGTATCAAAGCATATTTTTGTGTATATCAGGGTATCAGCGCTCAGTAGCATTGGTCGTTGACTGGGAGTGGAGCAGGCAATGCGGCAGTGGCAATTTCAAAATTACAGGTATAGACTCGTTTATGGCAGGTCACAATAGCGGTAATCCGTTTACTGCGCTCAGCAAAATTTGAACCACTTTTAATTGTGAGCAAAGCTATATTTTTCAGCGCCAAGGTCATCACACCAGGAATATTAGTTGATAAACAGCGCGTAAGGTAAGGATTGTTGAAAATATATCACTTCCTAACATACGACATTAGGTATTATTTTTTGAATATGTTTTTCTGGCTGAAGCAGCTTTCAGAGATATGCCAGATGCCTGAAATATTCAACCGGACGAAAAAGTAAAAAGTAATAATGTGAGGGTACTCTTATGTGTTTTAACGTTATTAAATCATTATGTAAGTCATCCTGTAAAATGTGTTACCTCCTTTTGCTACTAAGTTGCTTGGTGAGTTATAGAGCGTTGGCAATTGAATACGCTGGTGTTGGCGGCGGGTATGGGCATGAAATGTTTAAGTATTATCTGGATGCTACAACCGGCACCAGCGAGTCAGCCGTTAAAAAAGAACTTAACAAACGATGTGATGGTAAGTGTGATAAGATCGCCATTACAGCACAGGGTGATGTACAATTATGCGGTGCTGTTGGCCTTAAACTTGACTCCTGGTATGTTCATTCAGGCAGTGGATACGGGAGAACCAGGAAAGAAGCGCAAGACAATATCACTCCAAAGTCCGTATACGACAAGGTTAAAAGTATTTGTGCGCCAGTTGCTATGGATTATCGATTAAAATATGGTTCTCAACTCGTAGACAAGGGTTTTCCACAGTCTGTGGAAAAAAAATTTCCGACACTTATAACATACCTTAAAGATAAAGATAATAATTGGAACCGGAATATCACTGCCGCTATTGCAGGAGACTCCAGAAACCCCTCCAGATATTACTTCTTATTAGATAATAAAATGTATATATGGTTTGATGATAAGGATAGTAAGGTTCACGGTCCTGTATCACTCGAAAAATCAAAAGATTGGCCTGAAATAATGAAAGCCGTTGGGGCAAATACTATTGTTGCCGGATTTTATTATCCACCTGCTGATAAAACGTATTTTTTCCTATCCAACAATACCTGCTTTGAATTTTTCAAGAAACATATTACCCAGCCTAAACCTATTGCCGATATATTTAGTAATGAAATACAAAAAGAGACTATCGCCAATAAAGGACTGCTAACGGCTTTTTATGATCCCGATAAAAAAGCATACTATTTCTTTTTTAAGAATGGGAAGTATATACGTCTTATAAACAAAGAGATTACTTCCGTCTGGAATGTTGACTCGCACAGCTGGCCGGGGTTAGATTATGACTCTTTTACTCATTCAAAATATTATAATAAGTTCGTGATTAATACCAGAGAAAAGAAAATTTATGATCTTGTTTTAAGGAAAGCATCATAAAGAAAGTGGTAGCTGAGGTATAGGTTTGACTACAAACAGGATTAACTCCCCGAAGACCGGCTTTTGACATTCTACCGGGCATGACTACACCAAAATCTGCAGGTAATAAGGTAAACAGATTTTGCGCAGTGATAGTCATGCTTCAGAGGGGGTTATCATCCAGTGCAAACAAGCGTTAATATACACAACCATCACTTTGGTCACTCCTGCGAAGGCGGGAGTCCATTTTCTGGTAGATTCCCGCCTTCGCGGGAATGACGACTGTATGGGTATTAGCGCTTAACAGCACTAGCCCGGATATTTCATAAACTGCCCTTAGAGCCGCAAGGAGCAAGCAAGGCCAGGAGCATGTTTATGAAATATCCGGGCTAGGAGCCTGTCCGAGAATAGACTGCCCTACTGCGGTTGCGATAAATGGGTCTAAAAATTCCTGCTTCTTGATCAAATAGCCCACTATTCTCCTCAGAAGCAGAAATTTTCATCCTCAATTTCTCGCGATCCTCACTACGGGCGCTGTTCTCGGACAGGCTCCTGGAAAAATATTACGTCCTAATATACGACACTAGATTCTATTTGTTGAGTTTGTGCTTCTCACTGAAGCAATGTTCAGCAATAGGCTAAATGCCTGAAATACTCAACCGGACGGCAATAATGTGAGGTACTCTTATGTGTTTTAACGTTATTAGATCATTATGTAAGCCATCCTGTAACATGCGTTATCCCTTTTTCCTCCTGGGTTATTTGATGAGTTTTAGCGCGTTAGCAATTCAATACGCGGGTGTTGGCGGGTATGGGCATGCGATGTTTGTCACGTCGAAGTATTATCTGGATACTACAACCGGCACCAGCGAGTCAGCAGTCAAAAAAGCCCTTAAAAAGATATGTCACGGTAAGTGTGATGCTGAGGCCATTACAGCACAGGGTGATGCGAAACCATGTGGTGCTGTTGGCCTTGATCTTGGCTGGCCTGCCTGGTATGTTCGTTCAAAAAGTGTATATGCGAGAAGTAGAGAGCAAGCAGAACTCGACTTAGGTGTGGGGTTCTCGTTCACCAAGGCTAAAAGTATTTGTGCCCCAACGGCTATAGAATATCGATTAGACTTTGATTCTCAACGTGTAGAGCACGGTTTTCCACAGTCTGTGGAAAAAAATTTTCCGTCGCTTATAAGACACTATCTTAAGGATAAAGATGGTAACTGGAAACGAAATATTACCGCTGCCATTGCGGGAGATTTTAGAAACCCTTCCAAATATTACTTCTTATTAGATAATAAAACATATATATGGTTTGATGGTGATGATAGCAAGTTTCACGGGCCTGTATCCCTCGAAAAATCAAAAGAATGGCCGGGAATAACGAAAGCTATTGGCTCAAATACTATTGTTGCTGGGTTGTATTATCCACTTGCTGATGAAACGTATTTTTTTCTATCCAATAATACCTGCTTTCAATTTTCAAATGGTCATATTAGCCAGCCTAAACCTGTTGCTGATATATTTGGTGATTTAATACAAAAATCGATTTCTGCCAATAACGGGCTGCTAACGGCTTTTTATGATCCCGATAAAAAAGCGCACTATTTCTTTTTTAAAAATGGGAAGTATTCACGTTTTGACAAAACCAGTACTCATTACGTTTGGGGTGTTGACTCGACTACCTGGCCAGGAATAGATTATGACTCTTTCACTAACGCAAAGTATTATAATAAGTTCATGATCAATATAAAACAAAATAAAATTTATGATCTTGTTTTAAGAAAAGCATCATAAAAAAGGTGATAGCTGAGGTACCGGTTTGACTGCCTGAAGAGCGACTTTTTACATGCCATGAGGCATAACTGTACCCAAAGAATTCCACGCTGTTACGCTACAGCAAGTAAGTGAAGCCCCAGGAGCCTGTAAAAAAGCAGGTGATTGGGGTGAACGAACGCCGCCAACGTAGCGGTTCACGACAATGTTTACTTGATGGATGGCTTTCCCATTATAGCCAAAGTATCAGTTCAAAGAGCTTTTAATGATGAGGTTGATTATGGTTACCGCATTTAAGAAAAAAGCCTTTTGGTGATCTGGCATAAGTGCGTAGGAGTACCCCTTTGCATAGGATCACTCTACAACCACTGAACCTGTCAAACACATTGAAACGGTGCGCTACCAGTAGTTGACTGGCAATGCGGCGGTAGCAATTTCAAAACGACGGGTATAGAATCCTTTGTGGCTGGCTGCGATAGCAGTAAGTACCCAGCAACATGTGAACCACTTTGAACGGCAAGTAAAGCTTTACTTTCAGCATTAAGATCATCATTCTGGACGATACCCGAAATACTGAACCGGACGGCAAAGTAATAATGTGAGGTACTCTTATGTGTTTTAACTTGTGTTTTAACATGTGTCTTAACGTTATTGAATCATTATGTAAGCCATCGGGTAAAATATGTTATCCCCTTCTTTTACTACTAGGTTGCTTAATGAGTTTTAGCGCACCGGCAATTGAATACGCTGGTGTTGGCGCGTACGCGCACGCGAGATATTTTACGGCTATATGTCGTCTGAACACTATAACCGGCACCAGCAAGGCAGCCGTTAAAAAAGACCTTAACAGGCTTTGTGGTGGTAAGTGCGACACCATGGCCATTGTCGCACAGGGCGATAAACAATTATGTGGGGCTGTTGGTCTTAAGCTTGATAACCCCTTCTATGCCTATTCACGCAGTGGGTACGGGAGAACCGAAAAAGAGGCAAAACAAAGTGTAGCTTTAGGGTTAGCATACGACAAGGACAGAATTAAAACTATTTGTGTTCCAGCGGCCATAGACTATCGACTAAACTACGGTTTTCAGTTAGTCGATGACGGTTTTCCAAAATCTGTGAAAAAAAATTTTCCGTCACTGATAAAGCACCTTCAGGATAAAGATACTGCCTGGAACCGAAATATCATTGCTGCCATTGCGGGAGATTCCAGAAACCCTTCCAGTTATTATTTCTTATTAGATAATAAAACGTATATATGGTTTGATGGTGACGTGAATGAAGTTTACGGGCCTGCTCCTTTTAACAATTCAAAAGACTGGCCGGGAATAACAAAAGCCATAGGTTCAAATACTATCGTCGCAGGATTTTATTATCCACCGGATGATAAAACCTATTTTTTCCTATCCAACAATACCTGCTTTCAATTTTTAAATGGCCATGTTACCCAGCCTGAATCTATCGCCAATGTATTTGGTACGGTAATACACGAGTCAATTGTCGCTAATAAAGGGCTGACAACAGCTTTTTATGACCCCGATAAAGAAAAATACTATTTCTTCTTTAAGAATGGGAAGTATCAAAGCTCTGACAACCACACTACTTATAAAGCCGGTGATGTTAACGCAAATAGCTGGCCAGGGATAGATCATGACTCTTTCACTAACCCGAAATATTATAATAAGTTCATGATCAATACAAAAGAAAATAAAATTTATGATTTTGTTTTAAGGAGGGCGTAATAAATAAGGTGATAGCCGAGGCCGCAAACAAGATTGATAGCCTGAAAACCGACTTTTGACATTCCATGGGGTATGACGATACCACAATCCACAGGCAATGGGATAACAGGTTTTATACGAATTGTCATACCCTCAGACTAGCCTGTCTCGAAGTACTTTATTCTCGCCCTTGTTCCCAAACATTCCAGCCAGAACCAGGCTGACTGCACAAGAGACATATGCTTACTGTACTTCGAAGAAAAAGCATTTTTTCGTCTCCCTGTCAGAAATACGGTTTCTATCACCCTAACGTCTGGCAGAATTCATGGGTGGAAGGGTACGTCCACAGCCTGATAGCCAAGATAGGAGGATTGTAGCGACAAAAGGCCATTGGTATTATCTGGAGATAAATCTATGTTTACTATATATCCTTATGCTGCTCTAGCCCCTCCAGTACAAGCGCTATCTGACCGGTACGAGTCCAGGGGATCCCTTACCTTTGCCTTCAAAAATCATCTGATACAATTGATTAATACCGAGATTGTGAAGGAAGCAAAACCACCAGGGCATGGTATGTCCAAGTATATGTATGTTGATCTGGCCCGTGCAAATTACTACGTTGGTGGAAAGTTAGTTACTAAGAAAACTAAAAATAGCGATGAAGACAGTTTTAAAGAATGGCAAAAGCTGACAAGTGAAGAAGAGTTTTCCTGGGTGACAAGAAATATCGAAGCGTTGTCAGTCTTTTTGAACCAGAGTTTGGTCGCTTTGATTTTCAGGGCAATAAGCATGTCGGGTAATTCAATGTATCAAGGGAAAAATATTGCCGGGTTTGCCTTTATTTCTAAAACTCAGAGCCTGAATTTTATGGTGTACCCTGATATGAGGGTAGAGTTCGCGGTGACCTCAGACGTTCATAATTTCGTGGCAGCAAAAAAATGCATTTCTACTGAAGAAAGCAGCTTCTTCACCATGGCCCTGACATTACACTTTGATGAGATCAAACAAGCGACGGGTAACACGTTATTACAAGCACGCTTTGATTGTCGTGATAATAGGTTTAGCAATCGTTGCCATATGTGTTTGATACCAAAACAACAGAAAGATTAAGCCAAGCCTGTAAATAATGGGTTCAGGTGCATTCATCGCTTATGGAACGAGCGTAAAATCCCTTACTTTGGGAGGCTGTCGCGAAACGCTGAAATACACCCCGCACCGTCATCCCGCACAGGGAACGTACAGGAACCACACGCTATGGAAGGCACTCTAACCGCACGTGTCATGCGGGTTTAGTGATTCACGTCCTTGTGGCATAGATCCCTTACAATCCCTGTACGGGATGACGACGGAGAAAATTAAGCGTTTCGCGACACCCTCTTGAGTGAGGGATGTAAGTTCGGCTTGCCAGGAGCCTGACCGAGAATAGACTACCCTACCGCGGTTGCGATAAATGGGTCTAAAAATTCCTGCTTCTTCGTCAAATAGCCCCACTATTCTCCTCAGAAGCAGAAATTTTATCCTCAGTTTCTCGCAATCCTCGCTACGGGCGCTATTCTCGGTCAGGCGCCTAGGGAGAACACGCTCAGTCAGGTCAATTCAGGTTAGAAAACAGCTATGTCGTACTTTACAATCACACGGGTATCTTTATTGATAAGGTCTGTAGTATCACCACTGTCATTTTCGCCTTGATCTTTCTCCGTATTGTACGCATACATGAGATGAGCTGATAATCCTTCAATCATTGGCAAGTAATAAGAAAGACCCAGATTGTATTCTTTTTCAGTCCAGGCGCTCAAATTATCCCCATTATCATCCTGCCGGCGCACTTTACCCGTTACGTAAGCACCATAGACGCTTAGCCCTTCAATCATGTCATTCAGGTTGTAGCTTGCGTTAAGCCCCCAGGCTTTTTGTCCTCCTTTATTGAAATCAGAGTACTGAACCGCATTGTATCCAAAGTAGTTGCCTTCATCGCCAACACTCCCCTCCTCTCCGGGGTTGCGCACGCTCCATTCAAAATCAAAATCATTCAGCTGCGTTTTCTGGACAGCGGTATAGGCAACACCAATACTGACGGCACCTATATGCGCTGTCCCCATGGCCCCCCAGGTGTGCTGGCTGCTATCTGTGGTGCCACTTGATTGATTTTCCGTTCTTTGATCACCGATAACCGTGTTTTTGGCATACTGAACCCCAAAGTCAAGACCAACAGCCTGTAAATTCGTGGAGTACTTTACATCGGCTAAATAACGTTTTTCGGTATTTTTTTGCTTCCCATAGGCCAGATGTGTTGTTAAACCATGCCCAAAATCATACGTGCCACCAATGATATTAACGGATTCATTTTTAAATTCGTTATTCGCATTCATGTTGCCAAACTTTTGAAAACCGGATGTAGTAACAAAATTGCGTTCAATGGCAATAACGCCGTAAAGGCCTAACGCGTCATACTGGCCTTCCGCATAGAAACCTTCTGTTAAGCTTGTCAGTGCCCTGGAATCTGAATCACTGAGTAACGGTGTATCAATAAACAGGCGCCCATATTTTGCCACCCCCATATCGAAAAGATTAATCTTGAGGGCGTAAGACGTTTTACCATAGCCATCGGCATTACCGTTACTATCAGGGTGCAGCAAGCCGTTATCGCTGTTTTTATCACCCCTGATCTTTAAGGAATGCTGGGCTCCCAGGTCCACCCCAACAAGGTTCACCAGATAACCTGAGCTAAAATTTAATCGGACGGCCTGTGCCCATTGGGAGTGGGAATCTTCCATTTGTTGATCGTTTTTATACGAATTACCTTTAAAATAATTTCGCAGGTGAATATCCAGTGAGGCATCCTCCACAAAGGCATTCCCTTGCGCGGATGAGGCCATTATAACAGCAATACTTAAGGTACTAAGGTGTGCGAGTTTCATTATTATTAGCTCCATGCATGTTTAATGTCCCGCCCTGGATTCACCATCACTGCTTATAATATAAACTGATGTACAAAAAGCCTACCCCCAAAGGGCGTTCCTTTCCATTTCATCGAAAAAAATTAATAAATGCAAGGGTTTTCAAAATAAGACATGCCATTCGCTTTTTGTATTAATACTCATCAATATCCTCGCATGGGCGATTGCTTTTCTGGCGGACGTAGAGAATATCCATCGTTCACTGGCCGATAATGAAAGGGTTGCCAGCAGCGTTTCCCATGAACAAGCCAGTGTAGGTTTCTCGTTTTAATTGACATAGTTACACCAGCATTTACGCCACAAGAAAGGTTAAATATACTGTGGGCAACTCTAGCCCGGATATTTCATAAACAGGCTCCTGGCTGAACAGAAAAAAAGCCCATGGCTGAGTTGTACCCTGATCTTCTGGCAGCAGTGACTGAACGTGTTGTTTTTAACTTTACTCCCCTTGGGGGACAAGGATGCAGGAGTATTAACTACAGGTTTAACCCACTACCGTTTTGGCATTACCCCCCTCTCGGGGTACCGGCAGCAACTGAGCGCCTGTTTTGTGTTTTAAGTCATTTTAAGCGCTTTATTTCCTTGGAGTTAGCAACATGACAGTCTCTAGCGCGTACCATTCGTTAAATTTTGGCCTTGGAGAAACCTGCGAACTTTTGCGGTCACAGGTCTCACAGTTTGCATCAAAGGAGGTAGCCCCTATTGCTGAAGAGGTCGACCGAACAAATGCATTTCCCTCACACCTCTGGAAAGCATTTGGTGACCTTGGCCTGCTCGGCATTACCGTGGATGAATCCTCCGGTGGGGCGGGTATGGGCTATCTGGCCCATGTGCTGGCGATGGAGGAAATCAGTCGCGCGTCAGCCTCCGTTGGGCTAAGTTATGGCGCGCACTCTAATTTGTGTGTTAACCAGATATTCCGTAATGGCACAAACGCGCAAAAAGAACGGTACCTCCCTGATTTAATCAGCGGTCATGCAGTGGGATCGCTGGCTATGAGCGAACCCAACGCGGGTTCTGATGTGGTCAGCATGAAACTCAGGGCTGAGAAAAAAGGCGATCGTTATATCCTTAACGGGAATAAAATGTGGATTACCAACGGGCCCGATGCCAGCACCTATGTGGTCTACGCGAAGACAGCACCAGAAGAGGGCGCTCACGGCATTACCGCTTTTATCATTGAGCGGCGCTTCCCCGGTTTTACTCAGGCACAAAAGCTCGATAAGCTCGGTATGCGCGGTTCAAACACCTGTGAGCTGGTATTTCAGGATTGCGAGGTGCCCGAAGAGAATATACTCGGCACCCTCAATGGCGGCGTAAAAGTGCTGATGAGTGGCCTCGACTATGAGCGGGTTGTCCTGGCCGGTGGCCCCACCGGTATCATGCAGGCCTGTCTGGACGTGGTTGTGCCCTACATTCATGACCGACAGCAGTTTGGTAAAAGCATCGGTGAGTTCCAGCTGATTCAGGGTAAAGTGGCCGATATGTATACCACGCTCAATGCCTGTCGCGCTTATCTTTACGCTGTCGCCAAGGCTTGTGACCGGGGAGAAACCACCCGGAAAGACGCGGCGGGTGTTATCCTCTACTGTGCTGAAAAAGCCACTCAAATGGCACTGGATGCCATTCAGATTCTCGGTGGCAATGGTTATATCAACGACTACCCCACAGGACGTTTGCTGCGCGATGCCAAACTTTATGAAATCGGCGCTGGCACTTCAGAGATTCGACGTATGCTGATCGGGCGAGAGCTGTTTGAAGAAACGAGGAGCTAACCATGATTCTGGCATCACAGGTTGCCATCGGCAGCGCTGAGTATCAAAAAAACAGTCAGTGGATGCAGGAAAAACTGCAGGCACTTAATACCTGCTTTGACCGTATTGCCCGGGGCGGGGGAGAAAGAGCCCGTCAGCGCCACCAGGCAAAGGGCAAATTGCTGGTGAGAGAGCGTATTGCCGCGCTACTTGATCCGGGTTCCCCCTTTTTGGAAGTTGGTCGCTTTGCCGCTGAAGGCGTCTACGAAGAAGCCGTTGCCTGTGCCGGAGCCGTAGCGGGTATTGGCACTGTCTCAGGGCAGCAGTGCATGATTGTCGCAAACGACGCCACCGTAAAAGGGGGCACCTACTACCCCTTAACCGTAAAAAAACACCTGCGGGCCCAAACCATCGCTGAACAAAACCGGCTTCCCTGCATTTATCTGGTGGACTCAGGGGGTGCCAATTTACCTCGCCAGAGTGAGGTGTTTCCTGACCGTGAACATTTCGGACGAATCTTTTTTAATCAGGCACGACTTTCCGCCCAGGGCATTGCGCAAATTGCCGCCGTGATGGGTTCGTGTACCGCCGGTGGTGCCTATGTACCGGCCATGGCTGATGAAAGCATTATTGTGAAAAACACGGGCACGATTTTTCTGGCAGGACCTCCTTTAGTCAAGGCCGCGACGGGTGAAGAGGTGACGGCAGAAGCATTAGGCGGTGCCGATGCGCACTGCCGGGAATCCGGTGTTGCAGACCACTATGCCGACAATGACGCCCATGCCATTGAGATCATTCGGCGCAGTGTCTCACGGCTGAACCTGACAACACCTGACGTTCATCGTCAGCATCCGCCAAAACCGCCGCTGTACGACCCAAAAGAGCTGTACGGCATTGTGCCCACTGATTTTAAACACAGCTACGATGTGCGCGAGGTGATTTCCCGTATTGTCGATGGTTCAGTGTTCGACGAGTTCAAAGCATTGTACGGCGACACCCTGGTGTGTGGGTTTGCCCATATTCATGGGTTTACTGTGGGCATTTTGGGCAACAACGGCGTATTGTTCAGTGAATCTGCCCAAAAGGGGGCGCACTTTATTGAGCTATGCTGTCAGCGTCGTATCCCCTTGGTGTTTTTGCAAAATATTACCGGCTTTATGGTGGGTTCCAAGGCAGAGTCGGGAGGTATTGCCAAACACGGGTCAAAACTGGTTCATGCCGTAGCCTGTGCCCGTGTACCAAAACTGACCGTCATTATCGGTGGCAGTTTTGGCGCGGGTAATTATGGTATGTGTGGCCGTGCGTATGACCCGCGCTTTTTATGGACCTGGCCAAACAGTCGTATCGGTGTGATGGGCGCTGAACAGGCGGCCGATGTGCTGGTGCAGGTAAAAAAAAGTGCCCTCGAAAAAAAAGGCGGCCATATGACTGACGAAGACAGGCAGGCGTTAAGGCAGCCAGTGCTGGCATCTTATCAAGAACAAAGCAGTGCTTTGTATGCCAGTGCCCGGTTATGGGATGATGGCATTATTGATCCGGCAGAAACCCGGGATATTCTGGGGTTAAGCCTGTTGGCAGCGTTAAGTTCGCCGGTTGAACAGACACAGTTTGGTGTTTTTAGAATGTAGGGTGAACCCATGACAGATAACATGCCCGATAAAAAGTTACTGGTAAACCGTGCGAGCCATGGTGTTGTTGAACTGACGCTTAATCGACCGAAGGTCAATAATGCCCTGGATGAGGCTTTGATCAGCGAGCTTGATCATACACTTCAGGCACTGGTGCGAGAGGACGCGCGCGTGCTGATATTACGCGCCCGGGGGAATCACTTTTCAGCGGGCGCGGATATCGGCTGGATGCAAAAAGCCCAAACCCTGACACAGCAGGAGAATTACCAGGATGCTTTAAAACTCGCCAGTTTTCTCAAGCGACTGTCGCGGTTTCCAGCACCGGTGATTACCGCTGTTCAAGGCGCTGCTTATGGGGGTGCCCTGGGGTTAATAGCCGCTTCGGACATTACCGTGGCTGCCGATAACAGCCGCTTTTGTTTCAGCGAGGTGAAGCTGGGGTTGATCCCTTCTGTCATTAGCCCCTACGTTATCAGTGCCATGGGGGCACGGCAGGCCCGGCGTTACTTTTTAACGGCGGAAGTCTTTGATGCAACCGAGGCCAACGCCCTGGGTCTGGTTCACCAGATTTGTGACCTTGACGGGCTGAATCATCACGTGGATACCCTGGTGAGTCACCTGTTAAAAGGAGGGCCGGTGGCACACAACAACGTTAAAAAGATGATGGGGGAAGTCACGCGCCAGCCGTTCTCTGATGAGCTTATGGCATTGACCGCTAAACGTATTGCGGCTATTCGGATTACCGAAGAAGCCACAGAGGGCCTTGGTGCTTTTTTTGATAAACGCAAACCCAAATGGGATGCCTCATGATCAACACACGCCGTAATAAAGTGTGCCGGTTGCTGATTGCCAATCGGGGTGAAATTGCCTGTCGTATTATTCGCACGGCCAGGCGCATGGGTATTACCACCGTGGCCGTCTATTCTGACGCTGACGCGCAGGCGCAACATACCCAAATGGCCGATGAGTCCTACCATCTGGGTGGCGCCCCCTTATCAGAAAGTTACCTGAACAGCGATCGCTTATTAGCCATCGCTGAACAGGCGAATGTTGACAGTATTCACCCGGGTTATGGCTTTTTCTCAGAAAATGCGGCCTTTGCTCAGGCGTGCCAGCAAAGGGGGATTCGATTTGTCGGGCCACCGGTAGCTGCCATTGCCTCTATGGGGTCAAAAAGCCAGGCAAAGGCCATTATGGCTAAAGCGGGTGTCCCCTTGATTCCAGGCTATCACGGTGATGATCAGACCGATCAAACCCTGATACAAGAGGCACTGGCTATTGGCTTTCCTGTGCTGATTAAAGCAGCCAGTGGTGGCGGTGGTAAAGGTATGCGGGTGGTAACGGCTGAAGGAGAGTTGCTGGAGAATATTCAGGCGGCTCGACGAGAGGCACAGTCAACTTTTGGCGATCCCACGCTGTTACTGGAGGCTTACCTGAGTGAAACCCGTCACATTGAAGTGCAACTCTTTTTTGACAGTCATGGTCAGGGGATTTACCTGTTTGACCGGGATTGTTCCCTCCAGCGTCGCTATCAAAAAGTCATTGAAGAAGCACCGGCCCCCAATGTATCAGACACTGTTCGCCAGTCCATGGGTGAAGCAGCCGTTGCTGCCGGTAAAGCACTCCATTACGAAGGAGCAGGCACCGTTGAGTTTCTGCTCGCTGGTAATGACTTTTATTTTATGGAAGTCAACACCCGGCTGCAGGTGGAACATCCGGTCACAGAATACATAACAGGGTTGGACTTGGTGGCCTGGCAGCTGCGGATTGCTGCCGGTGAAAAGCTGCCATTGCAACAGCATGAGTTAGTCTGTCAGGGGCATGCCATTGAAGCGCGGTTTTACGCTGAAGACCCTGCCCAGGGTTTTATGCCTTCTGCTGGCAGGCTCAATCACTTAAGCTGGCCACAGGCCAGTGAAACCGTTCGCGTCGATACCGGCGTGGTCCAAGGCGACACAGTGAGTAGCTGGTATGATCCGATGCTGGCAAAAGTGATCGCTAAAGGTGATACACGTGAACAGGCCATTGACCATTTAGTGGGGGCACTGTCAGAGACTTTTCAGGCGGGATTGGCTGATAACCGAAACTACCTGTTGTCATTACTCAATCAGCCTGCTTTTCGCCAGGCACAACTGTGCACAACATTTATAGAAGACCATGTGCAGGAGATAACCCTGACTTGTGATCAGCAGGAATTACTGTTAAGCCTTGCCGGGTTGTACCAATATTATACGACGAAGCATGAATGCACATCCCACGCTTTATATAATCTGCGCAAGACGCCTTTTTATTTTACCGTGGAAGGTAATGCCTTTACCGTCACAGTGACGCCTGTGGATAACAGACTTGACGCATTTTCCGTTAGTTGTGGTGAGCGCGAAGAGGTCATCACGGTAAAATGGCAACCAGAAACCGAAGGACTCTCGGGTCAGCTGTTTGTGGCTGACAGGCCATATAAAGGACGTGTTATACCCCAGCCTGGACAGCAACTCCACGTTTTTGTCTCAGGTTATTCCCTCGTTATCGGCTTGCCTGGTTGCAGGCTGTCGGCCAGCGCGGACACCGAGAAAACCATTACCGCGCCCATGAATGGATTAATCACCCATGTGAATGTGGCCGCTGGCGAGACCGTTACCCAAGGTGCACTGTTGCTGACACTGGAAGCAATGAAAATGGAGTACAGCATTAAAGCGCCCCATGAGGGGATAATCGAACAGCTTTGTTGTGCCGCCGGTGATCAGGTCAATGCCGGTGCTTTATTGCTAGCTTTCGGGGAGGAGAGCTGATGCAAGTGTCTGGTGATTTTCCGTCGCGGGTAAAAATTGTTGAGGTGGGCCCGAGGGATGGACTGCAAAATATCAGCCAGGTGTTACCTGTAGAAACCCGGGTGGCTCTGGTGGATAAACTGACAGAGGCGGGTTTACGGCATATTGAGGTGGGGAGTTTTGTTTCACCGAAGCGGGTTCCTGCCATGGCTGATTCTGATAAGGTTTTTAAAGCCATTAAACGCAAGCCGGGCATTATCTACAGTGCCCTAACGCCAAATTTGCGAGGTTTTGAAGATGCCCTGGCAGCGGGCGCGAATGAAGTGGCCGTTTTTTGTTCTGCCTCCGAAGGGTTTTCCCGGCACAATATTAACTGCAGCATCGCCGAGAGCATCAATCGATTCAACCCCGTGATTGAACAAGCACAAAAGGCTGGTATTCCTGTGAGGGGTTACTTGTCTTGTGTCATGGGTTGTCCCTATGATGGTGATGTCCCGGTGGCTCAGGTCGCCGATTTGAGTCAGGCTCTCATTGATATCGGTTGCTATGAAGTCTCTTTGGGGGATACCCTCGGTATTGGTACGCCATTACAGGCCAAAGCGGTGGTGACAAACGTTGCCGAAAAAGTGCCGATCGCCAAAATAGCGGCCCACTTCCATGATACCCACGGTCAGGCTCTGGCCAACTTGTATGCTGTGATGGAAGAAGGCGTTGCCATTATTGATGCGGCTGTGGGTGGCCTTGGTGGTTGCCCTTATGCACCGGGCGCATCAGGCAATGTTCCCACCGAAAAAGTGCTATATATGTTGCAGGGTATGGGCATTAAAACCGGTGTTAATGCTCAATACCTTAAGACAGTCGTACAGTTTGTGAAAAGTTACCGATAAAAACGCCTCCTGATAAATCCGCACACCAAGAGAAATAATGATGACAGAGGTTATGTGGTTCCCAGGCCGTCAGCGTATTGAACAGTCAACCTTGACTCAGTTTATGCAACATGTTCGAACCCGGCAGGGGTTCACTGGTATTGATTATCACTCGTTGCACCACTGGAGTGTTCAACACAGGGCGGAGTTTTGGTCATCTGTCGTGGAATATTTTCACATCCAATTCCACGCCCCGGCAGAAGCTGTCCTGAAAAACGACAAAATGCCAGGAGCAACGTGGTTTGTGGGTGCAACACTGAATTATGCCGAACATTTGTTACGGCGCGCAGACAACCAAAGTGCCATTATTTTTCGAGGCGAACAGGGCAAGCGCGTGGTCTTATCGTTTGCTGATTTGACCGAGGCCGTCACGGCAGCGCAAGGCGGATTGATCAAGGCAGGCGTCACTAAAGGGGACCGTGTGGCAGGTGTTATGCCAAACTGCCCTGAAACCGTCATTATGATGCTGGCTACGGCAACGCTCGGGGCCATCTGGTCATCGTGCTCCCCGGATTTTGGCTTGCAGGGCATTATTGACCGATTCGGTCAGATTACCCCAAAAGTACTGGTTATGGTTGATGGTTATTACTATAACGGTAAAACCATCGACTGTTTGCCCAAGCTCGACGCGCTGCAACAAGCCATTCCCGGCATCACTCAGTCTGTTGTTGTGCCATTTATTCGAGATAGCGTTACCGTTCAAAAAGAGAAAACCCTCAGCTACAGTCGTTTTTTGGACAATCATCATCAGACACTGCATATTGAGCCGGTAGCGTTTAACCACCCGCTGTTTATTCTTTATTCTTCCGGGACAACCGGTGTGCCAAAATGCATTGTGCACGGCCACGGTGGCACACTGCTTCAGCATGTCAAAGAACTGGGGTTGCATACAGACCTTAAAAAAGACGACCGATTGTTGTATTTCACCACCTGTGGCTGGATGATGTGGAACTGGCAGGTATCCGCGTTAGCTTTGGGCGCTACACTGGTGTTGTTTGACGGCTCACCTTTTTATCCTTCACCTACCGCATTAATGGATATTATTGATGAAGAGGAAGTCTCTGTCTTCGGTACCAGTGCCAAATATATCAGCGCCCTGGAAAAAGCAGGGGCAAAGCCTGATAAAACACACCAATTATTGGCATTACGAACCCTGCTTTCTACAGGGTCGACACTGGCCCACGAAAGTTTTGATTATGTGTACCGTGATATTAAAAAGAATCTTTGCCTGTCGTCCATCTCCGGCGGCACGGATATTATCTCTTGCTTTGTGTTGGGGTGCCCAATTCTGCCTGTTCGCAGGGGGCAGATCCAGTGCCGGGGTTTAGGTATGGATGTTCACTTTCTGAACGACAACGGTCAGTCTGTTATCAATGAAAAAGGCGAGCTTGCCTGCCTTTCAAGTTTTCCGGCAATGCCCGTTGGGTTCTGGAATGATCCTGACAACAAAAAATACCATGATGCTTATTTTAATCGATTCAACGGGATTTGGGTTCATGGTGATTATGGTGAGCTTACCGATGATGGCGGGATCATTATTCATGGTCGTTCCGATGCGGTTCTCAATCCCGGCGGCGTCCGTATTGGTACGGCTGAGATTTACCGGCAGGTGGAAAAAGTCAGTGAAGTGCTGGAATCTCTGGCCGTGGGTCAGGATTGGAATGGCGATGTCCGGGTGGTGTTATTTGTGAAACTCCGTGAAAGGGTTTTGTTGTCTGAGGCGCTATTGGAGAAAATACGACAGACCATTCGTACCCATGCCAGCCCTCGGCACGTGCCAGCAAAAATTGTCCAGGTCGCTGATATTCCCCGCACTGTCAGTGGCAAAATTGTAGAGCTGGCGGTCAGGGAAATCATTCATGGCCGACCGGTAAAAAATCAGGAAGCCCTTGCCAACCCCGAAGCACTTGCTTACTTCAGGGAGCGAGAAGAATTGTCTACCTGATAATACCGGTTATACCAGTGGCCTTTTCTAACTGCGGCATAACTGCCCATTTTCAAGAGCATAAGCTGGTCAATCGGACAGGAGCATGTTTATGAAATATCCGGGCTAGCTCCACTACACAATTTATTTATACTCAAATCCATCCCAAAAATAAGACAGTCGTCTAAGGGTTGATGAATAACAAATTTGATAGGGCCATTAAGAGCAAAAAATGCAAGCTGTTTGATCGATTAGTTTATCGTCGAGGGTAACGCTCATTGTTATTCTCCTCTTTGGAGTTTTAACGACGAGCGTTTACACAATTTTAATTACAGTCTCTTTTTATACCTTGCCAATAATGTCTTTTAATAAGGTATAAATCTTGTTCTGCGTATTAGACATAGCGTCATAGTTTTGATTGTATGTGGTCAAGGCACTTTGCAGTAAAACTGTCTGCAACTGATTACTTCCTGTCAAATTGTCCCGAACCAGGGTTAATTCCGATTTCAAGGTGTTCCAGGCTTGCGTTGTCATGGGTTCAGGCAAGTCAATATCAATGTTGAGCTGCCCCCGGATAAAGGCTTCTTGCTCAGCCGTTAATATGCCATTTCCAGTTCCATAATTATTTTCATTGCCAACCCCTAACCAGAGTTCATGAACACCAGTGTTTTCCAAATAGACATCCCCATCATTATGATTACTGTCAGCATTCCCATTTAAAACGGGACCCGCTGTTGAAGGCGCTCCATCAATACCATTAATGGTTAGCGCCTGATTCCCTCTGGTAATGACCAGGCTGGATATACCATTGTTACCGTTTGGAATCAGCGTAATTTTTGTTGAATCATCCAGGACAAGTGTCGTATTACCTGATGTGCTGACACTGATATCGCCAACAGACGCTGTTTCTCCTGCTGGTATTCGCTGTAGATTTCCTGCCTGATAGGTTAATGTATTCCCATCTTTATCTTTCAAACTGAATTGGTTATTGCCGTCAATAGCAAGGTTATAGCCATTACTCAGTACTACTGTTTTTGGGTTTGTAGCGGGTGCAAAATCCGTTTGCCAGGTTGTTGCGACGTAATTATCGGAGTTATAAATGACACGATTGGCTTCTGCCATTAACTTATTAATTTCTTCGAGGTAAGCGTTTGACTGTTCAATTTCTCTAACCAGATACCGAACATTTTCATCCAGTACATTGCCTCGCTGAAGATAGGCATCAGAGGAGTAATCCATCATGCTTTTGTTTGGATCAAGGGCCGGATCGAATACTATGTTCCCTGTGGGTATATCAATGTTACCGTAGCTCATCGATTTATTTCTCCATCTAAAAGATTTTTGTACAGCGCCTTAAACCACTTGATTGCCGACTGCGCGGTCTGTTTTTCAGCAGTTTTCTAGCCTCCCGCATGTCTTTTTTGACCCGTTCTGCTAGCTGATGTTGGCTATTAGTAAACGCGGCTTTCCAAAGATCCAGCGCTTCTTTTTCCTTATCAGGCAAACGCTGCTGACTCAGAAACACTTTTACCTGTTCCCCCGTTACTCCTGCTTGATTAAAAAAAGCCTCCTGTTGTTCCAGCGCCTCATACGCCTGTTCAAGCACTGACTTCGCTGCTCTTTGCACATAGCCACTGCTTTTTAGCAGCTTATCTTTATTGATTTTTTTTATTGTCTGAGCCACGGTCTATTACCCTGTGTATGGAATATCCAAACAATGATCGACTGATAACAGCAAATATTTAGCTTCATAGAAAGAGTTTAGGGGGGGTATGACAAAAATCAGCCATAAAGCACCATCCCCAATTCAGGATCATTCGCGCAAAGACAGGCATGAGGGATTGTTGGTATTTTCTGAAACCCAGCCCTAAGAAGCAGTCTTAAAAGTCACGCTCCTACTGCGGCTACGATAAATAGGTCTAAAAAGTCGCTTTTGTTCGTCAAATAGTCCCGCTATTCTCCTCACAAAAGCGACTTTTTATCCGCCATTTCTCGCGGTCCTCGCTACGGGCAGACTTTTAAGACTGCTTCTAAGGAGCCTGTCGGACTTAAGGCAATTTCGGTCTGAAATCCAGAAAGAGCGGCCATATTTTCCGATGAATTTGCTTAAATAGATCAACTATTCGCACAAATTCATCGAAAAACCTGACTCGCTCTACTGAATTTCATGCTCGAAAGTTTAAGCCCGACAGGCTCCTAAGCACTTGTAATCATTCCATAAGATCCTTATAACTTGCTCAGCGACCATACTCTGCAACAGGAATGAAAATGATGGATATAGCAACGGTAGAAACCGTCAGTACGCAAGTGTTAATCTCAGCCCTGGTGCTGTTTATGGGGTTTATCGTGTACGATCTGGCTAAAAAATCAAAGGCCGGAAAACTGGGCACAATGATCCTCTTTGGCGCCCTCTGTCTGGGCGTGCTGGGCTTTTTAATCAAAATCGTGATTTACGAAGTGATAATATGAGTATGAGGCAAATGACGCGCCCTCGCAGGTTACGTGGCAAAGGGGGCTCCCCAAAAAAAATCGCCCCCAAAAAAATCGAAGATACGCTGCTTATTGCCTTCAATAAACCCTTTAATGTGTTAACACAATTCACTGACACCGAGTCCCGCCAGACCCTGAAAGACTTTATTCCGGTCAAAAACATCTATCCTGCCGGACGCCTCGACCGTGACAGTGAAGGCTTACTACTACTGACCAATAACGGAAAGCTGCAGCATTGCATTGCCTCGCCCGAGAAAAAAATGGCAAAAACGTATTGGGCGCAAGTGGAAGGCATTCCCAATGAGCGTGCCATCAGGCAATTACAAGAAGGGATTGCCCTGAAAGACGGTATCACCCGGCCAGCCAAAGTGCGCCTTATTTCAGCACCGGCTGTCTGGCCTCGAATACCCCCCGTCAGAGAACGCAAGTCCATTCCAGACAGTTGGCTGGAACTTACCGTTTATGAAGGAAAAAACCGTCAGGTGAGGCGGATGACCGCCGCTATCAGTCACCCAACCCTTCGTCTGATTCGCATCAGCATCGGGCCATGGTCACTTGATTGCTTAAGCCCGGGACAGTGGCGTACCCTTAATACCCAAGTAGCCTGTCGGAATTAAGGCAATTTCGGCCTGAAATCCAGAAAGAGCGGCCATATTTTCCGATGAATTTGCTTAAATAGGTCAACTATTCGCACAAATCCATCGAAAAATCTGACTCGCTCTACTGAGTTTTATGCTCGAAAGCTTAGAAGCGGTCTTAAAAGTCTGCCCGTAGCGAGGACTGCGAGAAATGGCGGATAAAAAGTCGCTTTTGTAGGGAGAATAGCGGGACTATTTGACGAATAAAAGCGACTTTTTAGACCCATTTATCGTAGCCGCAGTAGGAGCATGACTTTTAAGACTGCTTCTAAGCCTGACAGGCTCCAAGGGCTTAAGACGGCTCTTTGAACGTCAGTCGTAGCTCACCAGACGCTGTCGATACGCTGACCGCGCGCCCTGCAATGCTTTTCAGCAAGGCGGACGCGTCATTCAAAGGAATAATGGCCAGCGTTGCCAACGCTTTTGTGATGGCTTTTCTTAGCTGCTCAATAATAAGCGTTTCAAACATGACTATATCTATCTTAAGGTGCGCTTCTTGCAGTTGAATATTTTGAAAGAAAAAGGCCTGCTCTTTGCTGTCGTACATGAGATCAGCAACACCTGTTAGCTGTATGGGCAAGCGCTTTTTCACAGCGTTTCCCATAAAATCCACATCAATGAGGCCTGCTATGGAAAATCCCAGGGGCTGTCCGTCGTCACGAACAGTCACCTGGGGAGTTTTGATGTACAGTTGAGCGCCAACCCAAGGAGCAATACTCAGCGGCAAAATGCGCGGTGATAAAAAATTGTCATCAATCAGGGTTTGTAGCTGACGCTGGCTCAAGCTCTGTGTTGTTTTTTCCGCACACCCCTGGAGTAAAAGGGGTATCACCAGCGCTCCTATTATTAGCGCTGCGCTACCAGCGTTGCCACACAAGGGGAACAATCCAGTAAAAAAACGGCTGTTCTGTGAAAACCTCAACACCATTAGCTCACCTGCTGGTTATCAGTCACACGTGGCCGGGATACGTATTTCAACCCGAAATCCCGGATTCGCATTGCTCGCGACAATGACGCCCTTATGTAATGCCACAGCGCCCCGCGCAATGGCCATGCCAAGGCCAGTGCCATTATTCTCTTTACCACGCGTCTCGTCCACTCTGAAAAAAGGGTCAAACAAGTGCTCAAGGGTTTCTTCCGGCACACCAGGTCCATAGTCTCTAACACAGATAATAACCTCCGAATTTACCCGTGACAAAGACACCTCAATACTGGTGTCTTGAGGGGTAAAACGAATGGCATTACGAATGATGTTTTCAACCGCGCTGGACATAAAGTCCCGAACCGCACGAATACTGATGTCTGACTCATCCACCAGGATAACCGCTTTATTAAAAGCCTGGGCTTCAAAGTCTCCATCATCAACCAGTTGTTTGACCAGTTTGCTCAAGTTGAACATTTCCCAAGCCTGGTCAGCCACGCCATGTTGCATCCGTGAATAACGAATAATTTGACCGATCAGCTGATCCAGTCGTTCTATTTCACGTTCAATTCGGTCATGCTCGGAAATAGCGTCAGGCGTTTTTCGTCGAGCCAGCGCCAATGATAACTGTAGCCGCGTCAGGGGGGAGCGTAATTCATGGGAGACATCCCGGAGCAACCGCTCTTTACTTCTCAGTAATGACTCCAACTGCTCGGCCATGACATCAAAATCCAGCCCCAGCTCGCCCAGTTCATCATTTCTTCGAGTCACCTTCCTGCCAACCCTGGCCGTTAAATCCCCCGAGGCCAGTTTGCGGGAAGCACTTTGTAGTTGTCTGATAGGTCCTACCAGATAGCGCGACAAAATCAGGCACAGTAAGAAACTTACGCTGAGCGCCATCAGCACTAACTGCCACTCACTGTCGAGCACGGAACGAATTCGCCAATGGACAAGGCGAGGCATTTCTTTAGTCAGGTACAGTTGATACGGCGAATCGTTCAGTATTACTTGACTGGGGCCAACCACTAAAAAGCCCCCTTTAAAGACAATGGCCGGCATTTTGTTGTGCCGTGTCGTCTCGTAAGCGCTTAATAAACCGTCTGAGATTAGCGTATCACCAAGAACATTACCTTGCTTGTCAAACAGGTAATAATTGCTGCCGGGATAACTCGGCAGAGAAAAGGTAACAGACCACTGAGCCAGGCTTTCCATTTTGCCCGCCGCCAGCTCAAGTTCCCTGAACAGAGCCCGTCGTTCAGACAGGAAGTCAGACGGGTCCATAGTAGCGGCAAAGGTGATAAACAATGCCACTAGCATGGCAACCATGGTTAGCCAGAACCACAGAAAAATTTTCCAGAACAGGCTTCGCAAGTGCCAGCTAACCAAACGTTTACGAGTAGGACTCATGTTGATTTCCTAAGGGCGGATATAAAAGTAGCCAGCCCCTCGGACAGTTTTGATTCGTTGCTGTCCATCTTTTCGAGTGCCAATTTTTTTTCGGACATTACTCACATGCATATCAATAGCTCTGTCGTAAGGTGTCAGACGGCGATTCAGGGCAATTTGTGTCAAATCATCCCTTGAGATCAACTCTCCGGCTTTTTCAATCAGTGAGCGTAATACCTGAAACTCTGTCGCGGTTAACTCCAGAGGCTCACCGTCAATAGCTGCTTCCCGGTTAGACAGGTTCAGGCTGATATCATCGAGCTGCAAAAATTTGGCAGCGGCATCCTGAGGTGAGGGGCGACCCCGGCGCAAAATAGCTTTGATACGTGCTACCAGCTCGCGATGATTATACGGTTTTGGTAAATAGTCATCAGCGCCAAACTCAAGACCTATGACCCGATCTACGTCATCGCCTCTGGCAGTCAGCATCAGTACAGGGATATCTGACTCCAGCCGGATTTTTTTCAGCACATCAAAGCCGTTGAGCTTGGGGAGCGTTACATCCAGCAGAACCAGTGCGTAATCACCTGACAGCGCGGCATCAACACCAGACTCGCCATCGTGCACCGCACTCAGGTGAAATCCTTCCGTACCAAGGAACTCAACCAGCAAGTCACATAATTCAATATCATCATCAATCAATAGCAGCCTGATATTTTCACTCATCATTGGTTTACCTGATTCCAGAAAAAATTACCCAAAAGCACGCACAATGGATCATGGGGACGCCTTATGACGACAACTTCGATACTCGCACGGTTCAGATCAATTGCCGAGCAGCCAGAGCAGAGCGCTGTTCGTTTCCCAGCTAAACGGCGAAATGGACTGTTGCGGGCATCGCTACCCTATGTCAAGTTGACGCCATCAGGATAGATGGTATTACCATTATCAGCAGGTCAAGATGACCAGAACATTTCTCATAAGATTAGCAGGACTTAAGCTAATACTCAGTTCCAGGCGGACTCAACGGGCCTGAAACAAAGTGCCTGCTTGTTTTTTCATGGTAAACAGGATCGTATCCACTGAGTGCACGCACCCCGTAAACCTCGTGTAAACCCAGAGTTTAAGCGTATAAAAAGTCATTAGCTTTCTTCAGCGCTGCATCAGGAGTGAATAAAAGCCAGTGGATCAGCACCATTAATGCACAATAGTGCTATTAACAAAATATACAACTCTCTATAATCCAGCTCTTTATCTGTACCCTTTTGAAGAATACGGAGTTCTTAGAAGCAGTCTTAAAAGTCTGCCCGTAGCGAGGACCGCGAGAAATGGCGGATAAAAAGTCGCTTTTGTGAGGAGAATAGCGGGACTATTTGACGAACAAAAGCGGCTTTTTAGCCCCATTTATCGTAGCCGCAGTAGGAGCATGACTTTTAAGACGGCTTCTTATAGCTCACTAACTGTTTTTTTGCTGGACTCCTGACCGTCCTAACTCCACACTTTGTTCAATTTTTACAGATAGCTGTCTGAATTCTTCCTACGGAGGTATCGATGAACTCGATAGTCAAACGCTTTAAACACAGAAACTGGTTAGTAACAAGTTTTTTTATAACATCAACACTGATCCTGGCAGGATGTAGCGAGGAGAAAAAACACGCCAAAATGCCACCACCGGGTGTTTCCGTTATCAAAGTGACCAATCAGGAGGTCAGCAATACCCATGAGTTTGTTGCCCGGACAAAAGCGGCCAGACAGGTTGACTTGCGAACCCGTGTAGAGGGCTTCCTCGATAAGCGTGATTTCATTGAAGGCGAACTGGTTGACGAAGGCAAGCTATTGTTCGAAATTGACCAAAAGCCTTATCTTGTCTCCCTCAATAAAGCTGAGGCAGATCTCGCCAGTAAAGAAGCGACGCTGGTAAAAGCACAAAAAGATCTTGACCGCAGCCAGGATCTGTTTAAAAAAGGCCATATCAGTCAAGCTGACCTGGACACGAAAGTCAGTGAAAAAGACCGGGCAGCCGCTGCTGTTGACGCCGCGAAAGCCACCGTTGAAACGGCAAAACTGAACCTGAGCTATACAAAAATTACAGCACCGTTTACCGGAAAAATTGGTAAAGCCCGGTACAGTGTCGGCAATCTCGTGTCCCCTACCAGTGAACCACTGGCAACGTTGACCAGCGTTGACCCGATCTATGTCAACTTTCAGGTTAATGATCAGGAACTGTTGAATTACCGCATGCAGGAAAAGCAGGGGGACCCGGCAGATGCGCTTAAGCTCACCCTGGAATTACCCAACGGTGCCACTTACAATGAGCCAGGCACTTTTAACTTTGCTGATACCAGTGTTGATGAAACCACAGGAACGCTCAATGTCAGGGCGTCTTTCCCTAACCCAGAAGGTATTTTATACCCGGGTCTTTACGTTACCCTGATTGCAGAGTCCAAGGATAAGGAGCTAAAGCCCGTTATCCCTCAGTTTGCGGTCCAGGAGAACCAGAGCGGACGATTTGTTCTGGTCGTTAATGACAAGAATGAGGTTGAGATTCGTCAAGTCACCATGGGCCAACGTATTGGCCCTATGTGGGCAGTCAATAGCGGCCTTAAGTCCGGAGAAAAAATTATCGTCGATGGCTTACAGAAAGTGAAAACAAATGCCCCCGTTACCCCCACTGTCGTGACCATCAACCCTGAAACAGGCACTATTGTGGAGCCTCCGGCTTCCAATAAAGGGGCATAAAATGATCAGTGAATTTTTTATTAATCGACCCAAGTTTGCCTTTGTCGTATCCATTGTCATCACACTGCTCGGTATTATTGCCATATTTACTCTGCCGGTGGCCCAGTACCCTGATATTACGCCCGCGCAGGTAACAGTCTCGGCAACCTATCCCGGTGCTGATGCGGAAACTGTTGAGCAGGCCGTCATTCGCCCCATTGAAAAGCAAATCAACGGGGTAGAGAATATGCTCTCCATCAGCTCCCAAGCGGGCAGTGATGGCACTGCGTCAATCACGGTGACCTTTGAGTCTGGCAGTGACTCAGATATAGCGCAAGTGAACGTGCAAAACCGGGTAGCCATTGCTGAGCCCTCTTTGCCAGAAGAGGTGCGTCGACTGGGTATCACGGTGCAAAAACAATCATCCAACATGTTGCTTGGTGTCAACCTGACCTCCAGCGACCCAACGATGGATGGTGTTTATCTCAGTAACTACGCCACCAATAACCTGGTAGAACCTCTCAGTCGAATCAATGGCGTGGCAAAAGCGCAGGTTATGAGTGACAAAACGTATAGTATGCGCGTCTGGCTGAACCCTGACCGGATGGCTTCGCTGGATATCACTACCTCTGACATCTCAAACGCCATTAACGAGCAAAACACCATTGTCGCTGCCGGCAAACTGGGTCAGAGTCCTAATGAACCCGATCAGCAGTTTGAGTATACCATCAAGACACAAGGGCGCCTGCAAGAGCCAGAACAATTTGCCAATATTATTATCCGCGCGAAACCGGACGGTTCTATTGTTCGCCTCAAAGATGTCGCCCGTGTTGAAATGGGTTCTGCCAATTACAGCGGTAATGCTCAGCTCGATAATAAAGACACCGCCTTTTTGGTGTTGTATCAACAGTCTGATGCCAATGCCCTTGAGATTGCCAAAGAAGTCAGAACGGTCATGGACTCGTTGGCCAAGAACTTTCCAGCGGGAATAAGCTATGGTATCCCGTTCGACACCACCAAGTTCATTGATGAGTCCATCAAGGAGGTCGTCTTAACCCTGCTGCAAGCGGTATTTCTGGTTATTCTGGTAGTATTTCTGTTCCTTCAGGACTGGCGGGCAACACTGATACCATCCATTGCCATCCCCGTTTCCCTGATCGGCACCTTTGCGGTAATGAGCGTATTGGGGTACTCAATCAATACGATTACGCTATTTGGGTTAGTACTGGCCATTGGCGTGGTGGTCGATGACGCGATTGTTGTTATTGAAAATGTTGAGCGTCTGATTAATAAAGAAGGTATGGCGCCTAAAGCGGCCACCGTCCGAGCCATGAAAGAGGTGACCGGGCCGATCATCGCGACAACACTGGTATTGCTCGCCGTGTTTGTCCCCGTCGGTTTTATGCCGGGTATTACGGGTGGACTTTATTCTCAGTTTGCCGTGGCGATTTCTGTTGCTGTACTGATTTCATCAGTGAACGCCTTAACGTTGAGTCCCGCGCTGTGTGCTGTACTGCTCAAAAAAGAAAAAATGGGGCATGTAAAATGGTTGGCGCCCGTTGACCGCGCCATCAAAAAAGCCACCGGTGGTTATAAGCATTGGGTGACGGCATTGGTTCGACGGTCAGTGCTGGGTATAGGCTTACTGGGCGTACTGCTGGCAAGCACAGGTTGGATGTTCTCATCAACACCCACCGGATTTGTCCCTCAAGAAGACCAGGGTTTTTTTGTGGTTGACCTTCAGCTTCCTGATGCGGCTTCTATTAACCGCACAGAAGTCACCCTGGAGAAAGTCGTCAACCTGATGAAGTCAGAACCCGGCGTTAAAAACGTCATTTCGGTCTCAGGCTTTAGCTTGATGAGTGGCGCCAACTCAAACAGTGGCTTTGCCATCGCTATCCTGGATGACTGGGCGAAACGACCCGGAAAAGCGCTGCACCAGTCCATGATACTGCGTAAAATACAAATGAAGCTGTTCACTATGCCCGACGCGCAGGCTATGGCCTTTGCCTTCCCGTCCATTCCAGGGTTAGGGTCTTCCTCCGGGTTTGATTTCCGTCTGCAAGATACACAGGGTCGTTCACCACAAGAGCTAGCCCAGGTGCTTAATGGTCTGGTTATAGCTGCTAACCAGCGCCCGGAGATTGGTCGGGCATTCAGCACCTGGCGGGCAAACATCCCTCAGTATTACCTGGAAGTTGACCGGAACAAAGCGAAAACACTGGGTATCCCCCTTGCTGAAATCTTTAACACCCTGCAAACCCAGCTAGGTTCGCTGTATGTCAATGATTTCAATAAATTTGGCCGCACCTATAAGGTAACGCTGATGGCAGAAAGCGAGTTTAGAACCAGTCCCGCTGATTTAAGCCATTTCTATGTGCGCAACAACAACAACCAAATGGTGCCGCTAACAACGGTAGCCAGCTTGACACCCACCCTTGGGCCAAGCAGTATCGACCACTATAACCTGCACCGCTCTGCTACTATCAGCGGACAGGCTGCCAGTGGCTTCAGCTCAGGAGATACGATCAGCGCCATGGAAGCACTGGCGAGCAAACTGCCCGATGGCTATACCTTTGCCTGGTCCGGCCAATCACAACAGGAAATTGAAGCAGGAGGTCTCGCGCCAATACTGTTTGGACTGGCTCTTATTTTTGTTTACCTGTTCCTGGTCGCGCAATATGAAAGCTGGAATATGCCACTGGCGATTCTGACGGCTGTGCCTGTTGCCAGTTTTGGCGCATTTGCTGGTCTGAATCTGGCCAGGCAGCTGATTCCCAGTATTGCCAATGATATTTACGCGCAGATCGGCATTGTGCTTCTCATAGGTATTGCGGCAAAAACAGCCATATTGATTGTGGAGTTTGCCATGGAGCAGCGCGCCCAGGGCAAAAGCATTTTTGATGCTGCCTGTGATGCTGCCGAGTTGCGCTTCCGTGCGGTATTAATGACAGCGTTCTCGTTCATTTTGGGGGTACTGCCCTTGGTAATGGCCAGTGGCGCAGGTGCTGCCAGTCGACGTGTCATCGGTATCACGGTCATGTCAGGCATGATTGCCGCGACCATTTTGGGCACGTTGCTGGTTCCTGTCTTTTATTATCTTCTGCAAAAAATGCGGGAATCTTTTAACAAAGACGCGGCAATACGGTAATAAAAAACTGCCAGTATTATCTACTGGCAGGGTTGAACGTTCTGAAACGAAGCGCTAGGAGCCTGACCGAGAATAGACTACCCTACCGCGGTCGCGATAAATTGGTCTAAAAATTTCTCGCAATCCTCGCTAAGGGCGCTATTCTCGGTCAGGCTCCTAGCCCGGAGGCCATTGCATGGCACGGCCTCCGAGTAAGTGCAGGTGGATATGATAAACAGACTGCCCGCCATTGCGGTTACAGTTCATTACTACCCGATAGCCCTCCTCAGCAATGCCCAGTTCTTCAGCCAGACGACTGGCCCTTACCATGATTTTTCCCAATAGTAGCTGGTCTTGCCCAGACACATCATTTAGCGTGCTGGTATGTTTTTTTGGAATAATCAGAACATGTGTGGGCGCAGCCGGGTTAATATCGTTAAATGCCAATACATCGTCATCTTCGCAAACCTTGTCAGTGGGAATCTCACCCGTCACCATCTTACAAAACAGGCAGCTCATTGATTACTCTCCCTCCTCTCCCTTGCTGGTTTCTATTCTACGCTCCCAGAACAGCGTGGCAGACACCACGGCTGCCGGCATAATGACTAAATTCACAAACGGTATCAGCATCACGAGGCTGACCGTCGCGCCCAGTGTCCAGGACTGAGGGTTATGTTGTTTAAGGCGCGCCATCATGGTATTAAAGGAAACCTGGCGGTTATCGGCTGGATAATCACAGTATTGCAATGCCATCATCCAGCCGTTAAACAAAAACCACAGCACTGGACATATCAGGTTGATGACGGGAATGAAAGACAGCACGATCAGGGCTATGGCCCTTGGCAGGTAGTAACAGAGCTTTCTGAACTCACGCGCCATGCTTTTAGGTACCATGGCAAGCCAGTCCTTTAGCTGCATTTCTGGCAATCGCGCGCCTTCTCGCTGCTGGATTTTTTCCGACAAAATAGCATTAAACGGCGCGGCAATAAAATTGCCCACCACCGTGAACGTGAAAAAAACCATGAGTACGGCACCGATGGCAAACAGGGGAATCAGCAGGTACTCCAGAAAGCTTAACCAGCCCGGTAATCCGGCCACAATGGACGCCTGCCACCCGGAAAATTGGGAGACAGCCCAGTAAGCCAGGCCAGCGAATACCACGACATTGATTAAAATTGGCCAAAGCACAAACCAGCGCAGGGCTGGCTCGAAAATAGTTCGTAGCCCCATTGCGAAAAAACCGGGGCCTGTCAGGTCAGGGGTATTATTGTTCATTACCGTTAATGCTTGTTGCCAGATAAAAAACAATAGTCTATTGGATTTGAAACACTATAGAAATCGACTATTTCTTTATCATCAATTCCAATTTCCCCTATTCCGCTGTTATCGCTATTATTATCGCAATTTTAGCCCTTTTCAGGAGTTTTCTCGATGGGTGATAGTAAGCATGCGCAAGTGTTAATTCTGGGGTCGGGTCCTGCCGGCTATACGGCTGCTATTTATGCGGCGCGCGCTAATCTGAAGCCAGTGATGGTCACTGGCATGCAAAAAGGGGGGCAGCTGACCACCACGACCGATGTGGAAAATTGGCCAGCGGGTAAAGCAGGCTTGCAGGGGCCTGCTCTGATGGAGCAGATGCAGGAACATGCCGAGCGCTTTGAGACAGAAATTATCTTTGATCATATTGAAGACGTTGATCTGAGTAAGCGCCCTTTCACCCTCAAGGGGGCCAACACCTTTACGTGTGACGCCCTGATTATTACCACCGGCGCAAGCGCCCGTTATCTGGGACTGGAGAGCGAGGAAGCGTTTAAGGGCAGGGGCGTGTCGGCCTGTGCGACGTGTGACGGTTTCTTCTATCGTAATCGTCATGTGGCTGTTGTTGGCGGTGGTAATACAGCCGTTGAGGAAGCATTGTATCTGGCCAACATTGCTGAAAAGGTAACACTGATTCACCGTCGGCAAACATTCCGTGCAGAGAAAATGCTGCAGGACAAACTGATGGAAAAGGTCAAAAACGGCAATATCTCATTGGTATTGGACAGCGAAGTGGACGAAGTTCTCGGTGATGAATTAGGGGTTACCGGCTTGCGTATAAAAAACAAAAATACCCAGGAAAAGACCGACCTTGATGTTACCGGTGTCTTTATTGCCATAGGTCACGCCCCTAACACGGGTATCTTTGAAGGTAAGCTCGATATGAAAGACGGTTATATTACCGTTAACAGTGGTCTTACGGGCAATGCCACTCAAACATCTGTTGAGGGAGTATTTGCCGCGGGTGATGTGATGGACAATGTTTACCGCCAGGCTGTCACTTCCGCAGGTACCGGCTGCATGGCGGCACTGGATGCGGAGAAGTATATCGATAATTTAAGCCCTTAATGTCAAACCCTGTGGTGGATGGACAAAAATCATCCATCAACCCGGTATGTGTAAGCGTCAACACCTTGTCGTGGGCCACTTGTGATTTTCGATGGTCTATTCTGTGGACTAGGAGCCTGACCGAGAATAGCGCCCGTAGCGAGGATTACGAGAAATTGAGGATAAAAATTTCTGCTTCTGAGGATAATAGTGGGGCTATTTGACGA
>NZ_JAVLSP010000023.1:0-42783 GCF_031528575.1 Candidatus Sororendozoicomonas aggregata | reverse complement strand
CTCGCCCCAGTTGCTTTTGCCAATATAGGTATTGGTGCGCGCCAGGTCGTTGGGGACATGACCATTGGGGTTGTCCGCCACTTCGACCCCGTTCTTGTAGAGCCGCATATGGCCATTGTCATCAACACTCAAGGCCACATGAAACGTCTCACCGACGGTATAGAAGTTATCAAAGCCTACTACCTTGGTGCTGTTGCCCCGGAAAACATGGGCTTCAATCCGTCCTAAAGAGGGACTGCCAATAACGATGTTATCCGAGGCAGAACCATTGCCAAGGTCGACAATCCGTGCCCAGCCATGGTGGCTGTTGTAGGTGAAGGTGGTAGCGAGGGTGAAGTCCCCACCAAACTGAAGATCGCCCAGATTCCCACCGGTGCCGTTGAGATTGACGCCCTCGTTCGTCCACTGCGCGCCATTGCCCAGGCTGGCATCATGCCCCTGCCCGGTCAAATCGCCCGATGTGCTGCCATCGCCCTCAGCGAAGTTGAGCACAGTCACCAGAGACGGGTCAGGTGTCAACTCAAACACTGGCGCTTCGTTGGTCTCTGCCACATTGATCGTCAGAGTATGCGTCCCGCTGTCGGCACCTTCATTGTCAGTAACACGGTAGTCAATGGTTGTTACCGATGCTGCCTTCACGCTCGGGTCAGGGACAAACACCAGATCACTCAGTGCTTCTGGTGTGAAGCTATCCCCTGGTGATACTTCATTGCCTCCACCAAACTGCTCCGGTGTCAGTGCCTGGTCAAACACTTTGAAATCTGCCAGGCTTTCTGCAAAGCGCATGTTAATCCCCCACTCAGCCATATTCCCTACCGTTGTAAGGCTGCCACCAGGTTGCAGATCCACTGACCCAACGGACTGACCGTCCACATAGAATGTGGTCTTATCGTTCTCCCCCACAACTACCAGGTTCACCCACTCGCCATCAGCCACCGCCGGGTGCGATGACAAGTTAAAGCCAGAGCTGTGAAAGCCTGTGCTAGTGTTCCAGCTGCCCAGCTCGCCGCTATCGCTAACCATCACCTGATAGCCTTCATCGCTGGCGGACAGAACCTTCCAGTTTCCGTCGTTAATCAGTCCTTTAAAGCCGGTGCTAATGGTCCAGCTATCACCCATGGACAGGGGTTGATCCAAAGTAATCGCATCACTGAGACCAAACTCGACAATACCGCCACGGTCCGGGTCTGAGGCAGCTTGGGCACCGTGCAAGGTCGCCACGGATACCCCCGCCTGATCAGCGCCCAAGGCACCGGCATCCTCAAAATCCAACATGAGTTCTGGTTGTGGCCCACGAAGCAGAATACCGTCGCCATTAATGGCGGTCAGAGTGATGGTGTGCGTATCGTCGCTGTCGGCATCCTGGATGCTAAAATCATCGGCAGAAAGCTGATAAGACTGGTCTGCCTCAATATTCTGGACACTGTCCTGACTGACCGGCGCGCTGTTGGTAGAACTGATGGTCAGTGTCGCTTCTTCGATGGCGCTACTAAAAGCGGTGACACCGCCATTGTTGCTGGTATCAGCCAACGTGCCGGCTGTGCCTGTGGTTTTATCCCAGGCACGCAGGCTCAGGGTTTCAGTGCCATGATAGTCTGCATCGGGAACAAAGCGGAGCTGGTCACTGGCATCTAGCAGGCGGGCACTGGTTTCAGAGACGTTACCCACTGGCTGCCAGGTGGTTCCCCCATCGGAAGAGTATTGCCAGGCACCATTGGCGGTATCTGCTCCAGTAATAGCGATGCCTTTCATGCTACCAGCATCGGTGTCAGAGATAAGATTACCAAACAGTGTACTCACGGTTTCCCCGGCAGGGTCAGGGTCATTTTCGCTCATGGTTGTGAGTGTCGGACTGCCACTGATCTCCAGTACCGGCGCGTCGTTAACAGGATTAATGGTAATGCTGGCTGTTTCTGTCAGCGCGCTGAAGGCAGTCAGGCCACCGTTAGCCGTAGTATCAACCTGTGTTCCTGCTGTACCGGCGGTTTGATCCCAGGCCCGAAAATCAAACGTAGCCGAGCCATTGAAGTTGGCATCGGGCAGAAAACGGACTTTATCCGCTCCATCAAGCAACAGGGCATTGCTATCTGTAACCGCATTTATGGACTGCCAGCTGGCGCCATTATCGTTGGAATATTGCCAGTTACCGTGGGTGTTATCGGCGGTTGTTATGGCAATGCCTTTCACGCTGCCACTGTCAATATCTGAGATCAGGCTGCCAAACAAATCGGATACCGTTTGACCGGCACTGCTGGCATCGTCTTCACTCATTGTTGTTAATGTTGGTGTACCGCTGGTATCAAGGACAGGCGCGTCGTTGGTAGCGCTGATCGTCAGTGTTGCCGCTTCCATGGCGCTACTAAAAGCGGTAGCGCCGCCATGGTTACTGGTATCAGCCAACGTGCCGGCTGTGCCTGCGCTCTGATCCCAGGCACGCAGGCTCAGGGTTTCACTGCCATGGTAGTTTGCGTCCGGAACAAAGCGGAGCTGGTCACTGGCATCAAGCAGGCGGGCACTGGTTTCAGAGACGTTACCCACTGGCTGCCAAGAAGAACCACCATCTGCTGAGTATTGCCAGGCACCATTGGCGGTATCCGCTCCAGTAATAGCGATGCCTTTCATGCTGCCAGCATCGGTGTCAGAGATCAGGCTGCCAAACAGTGAGCCCACGGTCTCTCCAGCGGGTTCAGGGTCATCTTCACTAATGGTTGTCAGTGTCGGACTGCCACTGATCTCTAATACCGGCGCGTCGTTAACAGGATTAATGGTAATGCTGGCTGTTTCTGTCAGCGCGCTGAAGGCTGTCATGCCACCGTTAGCCGTAGTATCAGCCTGTGTTCCTGCTGTACCGGCGGTTTGATCCCAGGCCCGAAAATCAAACGTAGCCGAGCCATTGAAATTGGCATCGGGCAGAAAACGGACTTTATCTGACCCATCCAGCAACAGGGCATTGCCTTGTGCAACAGCACCGATGGGCTGCCAGCTGGCGCCATTATCGTTGGAATATTGCCAGTTGCCGTGAGTGTTATCTGTCCCTGTTATGGCAATGCCTTTCACGCTGCCACTGTCAACATCTGAGATCAGGCTGCTAAACAGGTCGGATACCGTTTGACCGGCATTGTTGGCATCGCCTTCATTCACTGCCATTAATGTGGGTGTACCGCTGGTATCAAGCACTGGCGCGTCATTGGTAGCGCTGATTGTCAGCGTTGCCGCTTCCATGGCGCTACTAAAAGCGGTAACACCGCCATTGTTACTGGTGTCAACCAGCGTACCGGCTGCCCCTGTGGTCTTATCCCAGGCACGCAGGCTCAGGGTTTCAGTGCCATGGTAGTTTGCGTCCGGGACAAAGCGGAGCTGATCACTGGCATCAAGCAGGCGGGCACTGGCTTCAGAGACGTTACCCACTGGCTGCCAGGAAGAACCACCATCCGCTGAGTATTGCCAGGCACCATTGGTGGTATCCGCGCCGGTGATAGCAATACCCTTCATGCTGCCAGCATCCGTATCAGAGATCAGGCTGCCAAACAGTGAGCCCACGGTCTCTCCAGCGGGTTCAGGGTCATCTTCGCTAATGCTCGCCAGTGTCGGACTGCCACTGATCTCCAGTACCGGCGCGTCGTTAACAGGGTTAATGGTAATGCTGGCTGTTTCTGTCAGCGTACTAAAGGCAGTCATACCCCCGTGAGCGGTAGTATCGGCCAGTGTCCCTGCTGTACCGGAGCTTTGATCCCAGGCTCGAAAATCAAACGTAGCCGAGCCATTGAAGTTGGCATCGGGCAGAAAACGGACTTTATCTGATCCATCCAGCAACAGGGCATTGCTTTGGGTGACGGCACTGATGGACTGCCAGCTAGCGCCATTATCGTTTGAATATTGCCAGTTGCCGTGACTGTTGTCTGTGCCTGTTATGGCAATGCCTTTCACGCTGCCACTGTCAATATCCGAGATAAGGCTGCCAAACAAGTCGGATACCGTTTGACCGGCATTGTTAGCATCGCCTTCATTCATTGCCATTAATGTGGGTGCACCGCTGGTATCAAGCACTGGCGCGTCATTGGTAGCGCTGATTGTCAGTGTTGCCGCTTCAATGGCGCTACTAAAAGCAGTAACACCGCCATTGTTAGTGGTATCAGCCAAGGTGCCGGCTGTGCCTGCGCTCTTATCCCAGGCACGCAGGCTCAGGGTTTCAGAACCATGGTAGTTTGCGTCCGGGACAAAGCGGAGCTGATCACTGGCATCAAGCAGGCGGGCACTGGCTTCAGAGACGTTACCCACTGGCTGCCAGGAAGAACCACCATCAGCTGAGTATTGCCAGGCGCCATTGGTGGTATCCGCGCCGGTGATAGCAATACCTTTCATACTGCCAGCATCGGTATCAGAGATCAGGCTGCCAAAGAGTGAACCCACGGTCTCTCCAGCGGGGTCAGGGTCATCTTCGCTAATGGTTGTCAGTGTCGGACTGCCACTGATCTCCAATACCGGCGCGTCGTTAACAGGGTTAATGGTAATGCTGGCTGTTTCTGTCAGCGTACTGAAGGCTGTGATACCACCGTTAGCCGTCGTATCAGCCAATGCCCCTGCTGTACCGGTGGATTGATCCCAGGCTCGAAAATCAAACGTAGCCGAGCCATTGTAATTGGCATCGGGCAGAAAACGGACTTTATCCGCTCCATCAAGCAACAGGGCATTGCTATCTGTAACCGCATTTACGGACTGCCAGCTGGCGCCATTATCGCTGGAATATTGCCAGTTGCCGTGAGTGTTATCTGTGCCTGTTATGGCAATACCTTTCACGCTGCCACTGTCAATATCCGAGATCAGGCTGCCAAACAAGTCGGATACCGTTTGACCGGCATTGTTAGCATCGTCTTCACCCACTGCTGTTAATGTTGGTGTACCGCTGGTATCAAGAACTGGCGCATCATTGCCAGGGCTGATCGTCAATGTTGCCTCTTCAATGCCGCTGCTAAAGGCGGTAGCACCGCCATTAGCGCGGGTGTCAGCCAGTGTGCCGACAGTGCCAGTGGTCTGGTCCCAGGCACGCAGGCTCAAGGTTTCAGTACCATGGTAATTTGCGTCCGGGACAAAACGGAGCTGATCACTGGCATCAAGCAGGCGGGCACTGGCTTCAGACACATTACCCACTGCCTGCCAGGTGGAACCCCCATCTGAAGAGTATTGCCAGGCGCCATTAGCTGTATCTGCACCGGTGATAGCGATACCCTGGAGGCTGTCAGCGTCGCCATCAGAAATCAGGCTGCCAAAGAGTGAAATGACAGTTTCGCCATTAGGATTACTGTCATCTTCAGCGATAGTTTTGAGTGTGGGCGCATCATGCAATGAAATAACTGGCGCATCATTTGTACCACTGATGGTGATCACAACATAATGTTCCTTACCATCTAGTGTCCGCACGGTAACGGCGTCAATTAATTCATCGCCTTCTGATAAGGACTGAATCGAAACATGATTATTGTTGCTGTCGTAGCGCCAGCTTCCGTGAGCATCAATGGTTATCGACCCGTAATTCCCTGCGGTGGTTTCAGAAATAAAAGCTGGCTGACCATCGGCAACATTCGTGGCCTTCAATGTACCTGTCGTATTGACGGATGTATCTTCCTCCACAGCACCGCGATCATCCCCCGAAATAACTCCGGCATTATTAGCAGGAATAATATCAATAGTGGCTGTCATTTCATTGGTTGAAGCAGACCCATCGCTGGCTGTCACACCGATGGTCAGTTCAGTGACGCTTCTGGAATTATCATTGATAAAGTTGACACCTGCCTGCGTCAGGGCAACCTTTCCTGTTGTGGGATTAATCGCGACCAACCCAAGGTCATTACCTGAGGTAATTGTGTAGCTGAGTTGGTCGTTATCATCGAGATCTGTTGCCACAAATGAGGCAACCACCATCCCTTGAGAAACTGCCCCTTCTACGATTTGATGACCGTCAGCGGTATCAATAACAGGCGCATTATCATTTCTTCTGGTCACATCAATGATGACCTCTGCCTCAGAAGAGTTCAGAGCGCCATCGGTTGCGGTAACACCCAGAATAAACTGGGTGATATCCGTCCCATCATCACTATTGATGGCATTGACACCTGCCTGTGTCAGCGTGACATCCCCTGTGCTTTCACTAATGGAAAAATACCCGTTGTCATTGCCTTTGCTCAGCTGGAAATTAATTTCACTGAGGTCATCAAGGTCGGTAGCGGTAAAGGTGGCGACAATATCTCCCACTGCCACCTCATTTTCGGTAATCAGGCTGCCAGTAAAGCTGTCAATAGTTGGCGCATTATCGTTGACCCGATTAATATCAATGGAAAAGACCGCTTGTTCAGAAAAGTTCTTACCGTCTGTCGCAGTGACACCAAGCTCCCAGGCAGTGAGGTCTGTCCCTTCATCAGCATTGATGGCCTCAACACCAACTTGTGTCAAAGAGACAGAACCCGTTTCAGGCACAATGGCAAAATAGCCCTTTTCATTACCATGGGTCAGTCTGTACTCAAGCACGTCACTGCCCTGACTGACTGCTGCAAAATTAGCCACAATATCGCCAGCAACGACCCCCTGTTCAGTGAGTGCCTGTGCCGGTGAGTGTTCAATAGCAGGTGCTTCTGGTGCTTCTGGTGCTTTTGGCGCCTCTGCCGCTTTTGGTACTTCTGGCGCTTCAGCAACTGGGTTTATTGCCAAAGCTGGTGCCACTGGAGCAGCAGCAGGCGTGACCACCCTGGGTTCGCTTCTTAGGGCCTGTGCCTCAGCAACAGCGCGTGTTTCATCAATGTCAGAGAGAATGCCCGCAACCGATTCTTCAACCGATTCATCATCCGCCGAGAGTGAAACAGGACTTTCACGTTCGACGATATTCTCTTCAACCGTATTACTCTTATCAGGAAGTGGGTCACTGGCTGGCTCCTGCGACGCGCGCTCCCCCGCAGCTGGCGCAGCGGTTATTTGTGAAGGGTCTTCACCTGCCAGCAATGCATCCACCAGCGCACTTTCAGCATCACCCGCTTCAACAACGACGTCCTGTTCTGACTTTTTCGTCAACAATCCGGCATTCATTGCCATAGACTGACCCGGTAATACCGTTAACATCTGACCATTGGCTAATTGAATATTCACCTGCCCATCAGAGGATTGAATTTGATCCCCTTCCTGCAAAACATCCCCAGGTTTTAATTGTTTAATTTCACCATCAGCCGTTTTTACCGTGATACTTCCCGTGGCACTTTGGACGACACCGATACTAGCCATAGATTGATTGCTCCCTGCATTCAATTAACCATTGTGATTTTTATAAACGACAAACAGACAGTTAAAAAAGTAACCACTAATAACCTGCTGTTTGAAATAATATTTAATGGAATGATGAATCCAATAAGTCTGAAAAATAATCCCTCTGTAAAAACCCTGAAACCATAATAAAAATTACCACAAACAATCATTTTAACTACCGCAAAGCTCTGGAAAGATAAAATAAAAGTCATTATCCTTATGGTGTCTCACCCAACGCTTTCAACAACTTACACTTAAAATCACAAACTTCCTTTGAATCAAAACGCTTGACTTTCGGTCAGACTGGATTTCTAATAACTTCCGTAACAAATCCTTGGAAATTTTATTTTTAAAAGGTTATCAATAATACTAGTTCATTAAACCGGGGAGTTTTTACAATTACCCAAAGCATATTCTATATAACACTTAAATGAAGCATCCCAAAGTAGTTTTGCCCTGGCTTCTTATAGAAAATTGCAGCCCTCTGGGGTTGTCTTAATTTTTGAAACAGTCACTCGTCAAGATTTTGTGCTTTATGCGGCTTCAGAGCTTTGGAAGAATTCTCAAAATAACTTCTGTCTATGTCGGTGTTTGACCCGGACGAATGGCTAAACTTCTATCGTACTGAGGGAGTCCCAAGGGTCAGCACTGTCATGGGAGGTCACTGGTGGCTGGAAAAGCAGTCTCGAAGGAAAAATTTATCGTTTGAATTAAACCTGACAAACACCTGCTGAAAACCGGCAACTGTCTGATCAAGCCTGACCGGCCTACCGCAGGTTAGATTTTTTTTGTGTATTTTCTGCTGCTTTAAGGGCTGCATCCAAAGAACTCTCAAAGCTCAGCAGCTTTTCAGCAAGACGCTGCCCGTTGACTGTAATTCGCTCCTCCAGATAGGCTGCGCGAAGGAACCTGAAGCGTTCTTCCGTCAAGTCAACTGCTACAGCTTCTTTTTCAAGGTAGTGCTTTTCCATTGAGTCTTTCATATACAATCAACCTGTTAACACCTTGTTCTAGCCCGGATATTTCATAAACATGCTCCTGGCCTTGCTTGCTCCTTGCGGCTCTAAGGGCAGTTTATGAAATATCCGGGCTAGGAGCCTGTCGGACTTAAGACAATTTCGGCCTGAAATCCAGAAAGTGCGAGAAAGTGCGAGAAAGTGTGGCCAGAATTTCCGGTCAATTTGCTTAAACAGGTCAATTATTCGCACAAATTGATCGAAAATTCTGACTCACCCTACTGAATTTTATGCTCGAAAGCATAAGTCCGACAGGCTCCTGGCCGCTTATTACTATCAAACTGTCATTTGTACATTTTCATCAAACAGGGTGATATTTTTCATCTACGATATTATCGGCAATGGTATCAAGTGGCTTAGGATTTGCCCAGGAGTCTGTCGGACTTAAGACAATTTCGGCCTGAAATCCAGAAAGCGCGAGAAAGCGCGAGAAAGCGCGAGAAAGTGCGAGAAAGTGCGGCGAGCACTATCTGTACCAATGTTATCAAAAAGTTTCCAACCACAGTGTATTGACACGGCTAACAAACTATTTACCCACTTATCTCAAGACTGCGCTATTAACCTGTTTGAAACATGACCTGATATTGAGCTATGTTTATCATCGAAAGATACAGATACAGATACAGATACAGATACAGATACAGATACAGATACAGATACAGAGGTACTTGAAAACAACCGCCAGCATCAATGAAGCTTTTTGAAGAAGACTGTTAAAGCGTTTATTGCACAGTTTTCTGAAGGTAATGATTAAGTGCTACAAAAATTCTCTGCCGCCGTCAGTCTGTAACATTTGTTACTATAACGCTGATGTCGTTTATTTCGTTGGAACTTCTATGCAACTGCTGCTCTAGTTCGCTGTATAGCTGCTATATTCAAGACACTATGCAAATACTCATCATTAGCTTACCTCCCGGGGAGCAAGCTGCGAGTTTAACTCATACTGTGGATGCCAGTGAGGTCGTCATTGGTCGGGATTCTGGTTGTCAAATTCAGCTGCCTGATAATCAACAGAAAGAGTTGGAGGGACGGCACGTCAGGCTTTTTCTTGAAGATCAAAAATGGTACCTGGAGAATATTTCATCAAAATTAGTAAAAGTCAATTATCAGGATATTATCCCCAAAGAGTCTCACCAGACTCTATTGAGCGACGGTGATATTATTACCTGTGGGGGCTACCGGCTGATGTTTAGTAACTCATCCTCCAAGGGCGTCAATGATCACCTTGGAGTCTCAACCACAGGGGAAGGGGACTTACTCACTGGCAGAACCTCAGCTGACCTATTGACGAAATCTGATATAACGGATTTATACGATCCTTTTGATCACGCAATATTGCAGGGAGAGACACAGACAGAAGCTGATAATACTGATTTACCGGCGCTTTATAGCGAAGAGAGAGAACTGTCGGACAAAGGCTTGCTATTGCAAAATAATGGTGCATTCTCCTTGATTGATGTGTTGGCCAGCGATCCTGACAAAGATGATGGATGGGTCATTAACCGTCATTTGTGGGGTCAGGATAATGATAAAATGTCTGTGCCGGGCGCAGGTCCGCTACCTGTGTTAAATGAACTGCACCAACCAGCCGAGCCAAAGGTCAGATCAACCACCAGAAGACGGGAAGAACAAGAAGACCAAATACACCAGGCGATGTTATGTGCGCTGGAAGCAATATTAGAAACACTTTCTCCTGACGCATTGAAAACGGCGCTGCACCAAAGACCAGGTTCATTGGTTAGCCGACCTTTTTTGCCGTTTGGATCTGATACTTCACAGCGTCAGGAGTCCCGTTACTGGCGATATTATCAGGTAGTTTATCGTGACCTCATGCATGAACAAAAATATCGGCTACGCTTTATAGAATATTTTCAACAAGCGCTGCTGGATAAGGAGAAAAACCATGAGGAGTAGCTGCAAACCGGTTGCTCTTGTTGCTTTTGTTACTTTTGTGTTATCGGGTTGCGCATCCAAGCTTAATCCATACTATTGGTTTGTCGATCGTGAAACGACACTCAATCTGACACTCTCTGCCGGTAAAGAGATCAATAACTCACGTTCGGAGGTTCCATCACCTTTAGTGGTTCGCCTGTATGAACTGAAGTCTGCCGAACTATTCCAGTCGGCTGACTTTTTGGGTATTTTTTTACGTGATAGTAAAATTCTTCAGCAATCACTGGTAAAAAAACGACGTTTGCCATCTATTAAACCAGGCGGTCAGTTCGCAAAGAAATACACGCTCGACAAGTCAACAAGCTACGTCGCGTTGTTTGGTGAATTTGAAGATTACAACTCAGCGGTGCCCAGTGTGATTTATAAGGTCACAAAGGGCGATGACAATAACCTCAAAGTTCTCATTAATGATGACTCCTTGCGAATGGTTTCTGACAATAAATCATCATGAAAAAATCAGCCCAAAAGAGCAAAATGCTGGCGATAGGGCAAGGGCTGAGTTCTGAAATTACTCTATTTTAATGGTGAGTCTTAACATATAAGGCCAACAAGTCATTAAGAACAGGCATGACTATGGATCACAGCTTTCATAAGACAGTATGGCTGGAAGGCATGTTTTTAAGCCCTCAACACTTCCAACAGCAAGAACGGTATCTGGAGCACTACAGCCGGCAGATCTGTGAAATATTTGTGCCTGGTTGTGCCGGATTTACGTCATTGGTCATTGATCCTGAACAATTAAAAGTAGGGAAAGTGTTCCTGCGTGAGGCGCAGGGTATCTTCCCTGGCGGCACCCCCTTCAGCAGTAATGGGGTGCTTTGCCGTAATATGACGCATATTTCCCCTGGAGACAGGTTGTATCTCGCATTACCGCTGATACGTTCAGGAACAGTGGATACTGCGGCAGAGGACAGTACCACCAACCTTAAAACAGTCAGGTATGTGAGTTCTGAGCAAATGGTTTATGACTGTACCAATGCCGACAACGAGCCTGTTGAAATGGCTCTGTCAACATTGAACCCTTGCATCCTGACAGAAGGTGAAGCAATGGATGAGTACGCAACGCTCACTATCGCTCGCATTCAAGAATGCCGACAAGATGGCGAGCTGGTTCTTGACCACTCATTTATTCCTCGCTGCCTTGATTACAGGGCATCCAAATATCTGGAGGAGCAGGTACTGAACCTGCAGGTGATGATGCAGCAAAGAGCGGCAGCCATTGCCGCCCAAATTGGCGTAGAAGGTGAACAGAAAAGCTTTCAAACCATGCAGATTACCTATATGTGGCTGCAGGCACTGAATCGCTACACCGCCGTGCTGAAATATATTGCTCTACAAAAAGGCCTGTCTGCTTCCCAGCTTTTCAGGGAACTCAGTGTTATGGCAGCGGAGCTGGCAACCTTTACCACAACGCTGGCTCCTGAGTTTCCTGTGTTTGATGAAGGAGCTGTTTATGAATCATTTGCACCCGTCATTGCCTCACTGTTATTGAATCTTCGGCAGGCTAGCAAAGAGAAAGTGGTAGCCATTGAATGGGATGACCGGTTATACAAAAAACGCCGTTTGCTCAGGGTTCAAATTGTTGACAGAACACTGTTCAATGATGGACGCTTTATCGTAACCGTTTCATCAAGCCTTGGACAGAAAAAAACAAAAACAGCCTTTTTAGGCGCTGCGAAATTATGTGGACAAAATCGTATTGTTGAGCGCGTAAGAAACGCGACATCCGCGGTGCCAATGACATCATTGGCGGCACCACCGTTCGAATTAAAAGCAAAATCTAACACTGCTTATTTTGAAATTGATACCAGTGATAAGTTGTGGCAGGAACTGATTAAAACACAAGATGCCATTGCGTTACACGTTGATCAGCAAATGCCTGATGATACTGTCATTCACTTATTTGTTATTCGGTGATCGTTATGGCTGAACAGTTGATAGCAGAAACAGTAAGTTATCGTGACATAAAAATGCTTCTTAATGATTTTTCTGCATCAAGTAATCCGTTAATTAATTTATCTGCTGAGCTTTTAGCGATACTGGTGACGCTATCACAACAGAAAAGCCCAATGAAACTCCCTGAATTTCAGCAATACCTGCTAAATCAGATCAAACAATTTCATGACCGGGGCTTGCAGGTGGATTATTCCCCGCGTGTTATGGAAAAAGCCTGCTATGCATTATGCGCGGCCTTTGATGAAGAAATTATGAACACCGCCTGGGGGCAAGCCGGTTGCTGGGAAAACCACTGTTTAGTCGCGCAGTTATTTCAGCAGCGCAATGCCGGTGAGGTTTTTTTTACCTTACTGCACCAGGCGCGTAAGAATGTATCACGGATGGTGGACTTGGTAGAATTGCAATATTTGATTATCAGGTTAGGATTTTGTGGTCATTATCACGACAGTAGTCAACGAGAACTGGTTGAGCTAATGAATGCCCTCTACCTTGATATTTCTGAACACCGCAAAACCGTAGAACTTCGACCACACCTGGTGCTGTCAAAGCCATGGAAACCACTGAAAGAAATTCGGTTATTTCGGTTAATAACCGTCGTGCTGATAATTTTATTAGCAGGGGGGGTTGGAACGCACTTTTGGATCAGCCGTCATAATGCTGTTTACGTTGACCAACTACTGCCTCTGATGTCTTCTCCCGTATCTTATGAATCTGATACAACAAAAATGGCGATAGAAAAGCCATGAAACTCTTAACACTGATAGTTACTCTGACAGTCGGACTTGCGCTGCTATTGCTCACTTGGTTACTGCCACTATTCATCCATGGTGTTGATAAGTGGCTTGGATTCTGGGTACAGATAATACTGACGTCACTGATCGCGGTAGCCTGCACAGGGGTGGCAGGCTGGTATTTCTATCAAAGAAGAAAAAAGAAACAGTTGGTAAACACCGCTGAAATCATCGACCAACAAAAAAAGAAGCAATTATTAACTGATGACTGGCAGTGTCTGTGGCAGACAATTGCGAAACGAAAAATGAGTGGTATCTATGGTTTACCCTGGCTAATGGTGTTGGGCTCTGATGGCGAAGAAAAAACTGACTGGCTTGTGAATGCGGGGTATGAGAAAAGTAGTCGCCATGATGTATTAGGGATCACTTTCTGGTTGAGTGAGAATGCCGTTGTTATTGAGCTTCTTAGTGATTACTGCATCCCAGAGAAAGATACTATCCTTGAAATCCTTTGGTTTCACTTGCTGCAACTACTAACCAAGAAGCGGCCACGGCAGCCTTTGACAGGTATCGTCATGTCAATTTCTGTTAGTGAGCTGATTCAAAATGGACCCTCAGGCTTGTTACAGCAGGCCTATATCCGTCGAAGCTGCTTAATTGATTTAAACCGCCATACCGATTTGCAGCTTCCTGTTTGGGTGCTTGTGACCCAGCTTGATCGTTTGAATGGCTTTGTTGAGCTGTTTCGCAGGCAAAGTAGCCAGAGGCAAGTGGAACCTTGGGGGATTTTTCTAAAAGAAGGTTACAATACGAAAGATTTTAAACATACTTTTGAACAGTGCCACCGGGAGCTGGTAGCTTCACTGCTTGATTGTATTCACCATGAGAAAGAAGTGAATGCTCGACAGGCACAGGTCAGGTTCATTCTGCAATTTTCATTGCTGGGAGAGCGTCTGCTCTTTTTTTGTGAAGAGTGCTTTAAACCCTTGAATGATATTCAGTTACAGGGGTTAAAAGGTGTATGGTTCAGCGCCAACGGACAAAGCAGCAGCTCAATTAATTTTCTGGCCGTGGAGCTCGCAAAACAGCATGACCTGAGCGTGTTACTGGAACAACCCCAGATACCGGATAACCAGAGCTATTTTAATCAGCAGTTTTCTCAACATGTATTACTCAACGACATTGGCAATACCGGAGAAAGCCCTAAATATCGGCGAATTGTGCTATTTAAAAAAATAGCCGTAAGAATGTCCACCGCACTTTTACTGTTTAGTGGATTGTACTTTCTATGGAATCAAGATCAACAAAATGCAGTATTGTTAAAACTTCAAAGGAAAATAGTCAGTGAATACAACTGGTCATTGCATAGTTTAGGTTCCGCTCCGTCATTCTCTGAGGTTGTACCACTTCTTAATAGTTTGCAACAACTGAATAATGCTTACCAGAACTCAAAAGATTACTACTACTATGCAGGAGTAAGAGATGCGCAAGTTGTTGGGAATGTACATAAGGCTTACTGTTCACAGTTAAAAAATTTACTTATACAGCCAGTGGCGAGAATTTTACGTGATAATCTAAAGAAAGCAATCAAGGAACACGGTGATCAAAGAGTATTCGACGAGTTACAAATTTATCTGACATTCATTGGTGAGTACCAAAAAAATAATACGCTGTTAACCGCTCAGATTTATCAAATGATCATTGAGCATGAGAGGAGCCTGCCGGAAGAAAAGCGTCTGATACTTTTTAGCTTGTTATCAGACGCTGTTGCCCTTGATTCCAGTGAACTTGAGGACAAAAGTCTAGTCGCGGAGGCTAGACAACTATTGAACAACTCATCGGATGAACAACTGCTTTATTCCTATATCAAGACGTTACCTGAAAATACAGGCTACCTCTCCATTACTGACGTGTTTGGTAATAATTCAGCACAATTGATATCCGATAAAACCGAGGAGGGTAATGCTATCCTCATTCCTCGTTTTTACACAAAATCCGCCTACCAGTCACTGGATTTTTCAAATACCTCATCCATGTTAAGAGCGGGGCTGAATGAAATCTATCGTATTAAAAATAAAAAAATGACTATATCTACGATTCAACTGGCGGATATTAGCGCAAAAATCAGGACTTTCTACTTTCAAGATTATATCCAGGCCTGGAACAGCTTCATTAACCAACTGTCTTTGCAAAAAGCAAGCAGCTATAAGGTACAGCTCCGTCAAATAAAAACGATTAATAATAATGACAGTGGGATTTTAACCACGATTTATAACACTATCGCCAGTGAAACAGCCCTTGCTCAGGCACTGAAACAAAATGCGGAAGAACTAGCCGGCAAAGCAGTGAAAGAAGGTCTGGAAAAAAAATCAACGGAGGGAGCAAAACATATCTGTAACTATGAACATTTCTTGAATAAAGCCATAACTAGCAGTGATAATCCTATAGTAGTCAATAATGCTTTCAAGTCTTATCAAAATTACAGTGCTGCTTTTGTCAAAAACCTGTCCCCCCTGCTGCATAATCTGGAAGATGGTTTAGAGGAGATTATCAATAGCCATGACCCCAATGCCGGGTCGTATAATCTGGCTCTACAAGTGTTTACGGATAAGAAAAATATTCTGAGTCCTTTGTGGCAACAGGAAACCAATGAAAAAACAGTCATGAAGCAATGGCTCAATGAGCTAATGAGTGAACTCTGGAGTACGGTGATTGCGAAAGCTGCCAGCCATGTACAGTCCGTATGGAGCAATACAGTGTATCCTTTGTGGGTGCAAAACCTTAATGGTTACTTCCCACTGAGCATCCTGTCAATGCAAGATGCTCAACTGTCAGCATTTACTGAGTTCTTCAAACCTGCCGGGACTTTTGAGACCTTTTACCAGAGTACCCTAAAGCCGTTTATGCTTGAGTCACCAGAGGGCGTCCCCTCTACGTTAAACAGTGTAGAAGGGGTTCAGTTGCCATTAAAAGAAGCATTGCAACAGCAAATTATCCTGGCTCATAAATTACGGGAGTTACTCTTTACCGCTGATGGCACGCTGATTGTGCATTATCGAATGCGGGCACTGGAATTATCGCCCGATGTTACAGGACTTTCATTGAGGGACAGTAATGGTCGATTTGTTTATAGCCATGGCCCCCAGTTATGGCAGGACCGACAATGGCCGAAACAACCTTCCGAGCAAGTGGTATTAAGTTTAACGAATAATACGACACAAATAGATCAGCAAGTTTATAAGGGGGAGTGGGCCTGGTTACATTTTACCTTCAGTTGTATTCAGTGGGAGCGCAAAGGACATATAGAGCTTCAATATAATAGTAAAGGGTATCAGGCATCCTTTGATATAATGCCAAGTAAAAGAGGCAACCCTTTCAGCCCTGATTTGTATAGTCACATCCGATTGCCGAGTCAAATTATTCAGTGATTGTGGTCTTAGCCCGGGTATTTCATAAACTGCCCTGAGAATCGCGCGGAACCTTGCGGCTCTAAGGGATTTTGCGAAGGAGCGCCGTACCGGGGAGTACGGTCCACTGAGCAAAACTCCCTTAGAGCCGCAAGGAGCAAGCAAGGCCAGGAGCGTGTTTATGAAATATCCGAGTTAGTGGGCGTTCTCAAGCGCGAACGCGGGAACACATCAAGATAGAAGATTCTCGCTTTCTCAGAAGCAGTCTTAAAAGTCATGCTCCTACTGCGGCTACGATAAATGGGTCTAAAAAGTCGCTTTTGTTCGTCAAATAGTCCCGCTATTCTCGTCACAAAAGCGACTTTTTATCCGCCATTTCTCGCGGTCCTCGCTACGGGCAGACTTTTAAGACCGCTTCTCAGGAAGATTTTCTGAAATGCAGCTGTATCTCAGCCACCGACCAGTACTGTGGGAAAGCCGCTTGCAATTGATCCTCCATGTGCAGTCAGGTCGCCCATGCGGGCAAGGGGCATATTGCAAACAAGCACTGTAGTACTTCCTTTAACAATAACATCAGGTGGCCCAACACATACCGCAGTAGTACCGACAGTTGCAGCAGGCAACCACCCTATCAAAACCGTCGGAGCCGACGAAGGCATAACAGGCCCCCCCACATGAGGGACAGGAACTACGGCAGGTGTTTGCATTGGGCAAACATGCATATCAGTGGTACGAGCAGCAGGTGTCATAACTTTATCCTATTTTGATTTAAAAAGCGTCAGAGCAAAATCAATCCAGTCATTGTAAGCGTATTTTTGTTTATCTGGGGCCACGTTATTGACCAGGGCGTGCATAGCGGAGTTAGTGGCATAACTATAATGATGAGAAGTAACAACGGTGGCCGGTTCAGAGCCATCCTCACCATCGGGTGAAATATCTCCAAAACACCAATAAGCACTTCTGGCAAGCCAGCTGCATGGGGTATCGGTCAGGTTTTTTGCGACAGCCTTGCCACAGAGCTTTCTTCTATCATTGGTTGGTTGCAAGATAAAATCATGCACCGCATGGAGTGAATCAAAACCTTCCTCACTGAGTTGAAGATTAGCCTGGCGAACACATGTGTAGCACCAAAAAACAGCCGACAGCGGTTCAAGCGCATGGGCAATAAAAAGAATGGCCTCTTTATACTGGCCGTTTTTTTTCTTTGAGATGATATAATCCTCATAGGTTTGTGAGGACAGAAGCTCGATGTTCTCAGGTTTTTTATCATAGAGTTTTACCACACCCAATGCAGATTTTTCCTTATTTTCATCTGATGGCGTTACCGTTTTTGGCGTGACTGGAACTTTCAGGGAGGAGGCAGCCTCTGGTATCTTAACCGATGATTTCTTTTTTTTCAGAAGGGCTAAACCCTCGGTGGCTATGTCCTTTGCTAAGCTTTTTTGTGATAGCGCGGCAATGGCGATGATATCAGCTAACAGCTTGCTGTTTACCGCTTTCAATTTTTCAGTGGCAGGTGTTTCAGGCTCATTGTCTTTTTGGTCACTTGACAGGAGAATGGCCTGACCAAGCATGTAATTTGGCTGACTTGTCGGTGTTTTCAATGTTTCTTTTTTAATATTTTTTAAACTGTCTTTGTCTTGCGTTTTCAGCCAATTGTCAATATGGTTCGCCATTAAAGATTTATTATTTTTATTAATCTGTGAATGTACTGCGGAAATAGCATCTTTTGGAGGCAGGGCATAACAAAGTGTGGTAGCAGCCTGAGAATGTTGCTTGTTTTCCATAAGTGATGACACATAGCTAGATACACTGGCATCCTTTTTCAACGGAAGATCCGGTTTACTCTCAGGTGGCAAGTTATCTATAATACTTGACAGGCTTGGTGATTCTGGTTTTTCTGTTTTTTTCGGCTCCATTGCGGGTGGTTTATTGATGGGGTTATCCGCGGCAATAAGACCGTGTTTGGTAAGACATGCCTTAGCATCGGAAAACTTCTCCGCGCTACTCATACCTGCCTTTCTCCCTTTTTGGTTGTTAATCAAGAGTCTGCCTGCCTTGCACCCATTTTTATACACGTCTTGCGCTGTTTTTGTTTTTGATGCTGCAGCAGCCATATTTACTGCTCCGGCAATAAGTGGCGCGTGAACTTTAGGAGGGGTAGGTATACTAACGGAATCAGGAAATGTTACATGTTGACCACTTAACCCTATGCCTTTTAATAACAGGTTGCCTGGTGTTGTTTTTTTGCTTTTGAGGGAAGTCTCTAAACAGTGCTGCCGGTTCGCGGCACTGGGATCGCTCAAATATTTCTGTACCAGCGCCATGTTAGGAAGGTCAGAGCTGGAATAGTTTTTAAGAAACTGTTTTTTTAATAAGTCAACTTTACTGCCTGACATGGAGGGGCTTGAAAAAGCACTGGGGAAATGCTGGTTAAGAAGTTCCGATGGTTTTTTCGCGAAAAAATGAGGGGTATCATAATTATTAAAGCGATCACGGTAATCTTTAAACTTATTACGGTATTCATCCAACTGACCACGGTACGCATCAACCTGACCACGGTATTGATCAAACTGATCACGATACGCATCAGCCCTGCCACGGTATTGATCAAACTGATCACGATACGCATCAGCCCTGCCACGGTATTGATCAAACTGATCACGATACGGATCAGTCCTGCCAGGGTATTCATCAAATTGATCACGATACGGATCAGTCCTGCGAGGGTATTCATCAAATTGATCACGATACGGATCAGTCCTGCGAGGGTATTGACCAAAGCGATCACGGAACGCACCTGCCGCCCTGCCACGGTATTCATCAAAGCGACCACGGAACGCACCTGCCCTGCCGCGGTATTCATCAAAGCGATCACGGAACGCACCTGCCCTGCCACGGTATTCATCAAAGCGACCACGCATACTATCACCACGACGACGTAAGTCATCCAAGCGATCAATTTTACCTTTGCGATAGCGGTCGTAATGGTCTTTGCTGAAGTAATCAGGGATGTCCTTAGTAAAGAAGTTGGGGATGCCTTTGGTAAATAAACCCGGTATATCTTTAGTGAAAAAGTCCGGGATATCTTTAGTGAAAAAGTCCGGGACACCTTTTGTAAAGAAATCCGGTATTCCTTTCGCGAAAGAGTACGCGCCATGCATGAAATCCCCCAGGTTTCCCGCGCCATCGGAGACGCTATGATAACCCAGCAAAATAGAATCCTCCGCGTCCAGGGCATGATGCTGTAACTCCATAGCATCTTGATACATTCCACGCTGCTCGAGCCTGTCAAGGAGATCATCAACCGTCATTCCCGGTTGTGCCTGTTTTAAAACTGCTTCACTCGCATCATAGGTAGAGAGAACGGCCTCTACAGGGAGGTCTCCCGCAGAAGGGACATCAGGTCTGGGAAAGCTTGGGATAGCCGCTACTCCAAATCTTCGCGGCGGCGGCGGCGGAGGTGCGGGTGGTTGAGGCGGAGGACTGACACCTGGCGTACAGTTTATTTGAGTGATACCACCAAATAAGCTTAACATCCCACCAGCGCTGGCCGTTGTTTGCGCTTTGCCAGAAATATTGACCATTGTGCCATTGACATTCGTAGCGGCCTGGCTGTTTATTGATGTGTTCAAGCCTGAAATGTTGTTTTCCAATGAGGCAGCGATATTAATTGACGCGCCATTGATTAATATCCCCGAACTATTGATGACTATTTTCTGTGAACCACAAACGAGCTCAATATAAGCGTCAGTCATGGCAATCTTTGAGTTACCTGCCTTTATAAGGGCATTTTGACTGCTGGATAACACCAGATCTTTAGAGGATATTGCTGTTCCTTCTTTAGAAACCATCTCTATATCTTTCTCGCATTCAACTTGATAGTCACCCGAGGTTTTTACATAGGATAGCCCTGAGAGAAATGCCTGATGCTTGCCTTTAACTTCAACAATATTGTCGCCATCAACTTGACTTTTTGCCGTACCGGCTGTGCTGACTACACTATTTTTTTCCGTGTAATGAACGAATTCTCCCTTCACGTTAACAACACGGTCGCCTTCGACAAATGTTGAGTCATCCCTGTTGACTTGTTTTAGCATATCCCTGTTGGACTGAAAGACAACCGCTTCTTCCCCACTTTTGCACTCAAAGCACAGCGCGCTGTAATCGTTCTCCCCACCACTTGGGACAGATCGAAACCTGAGACCCTGCTGTGTTATCTTATCGAAGGGGGCTTTTCTATCACCACTATAGATAGAACCAACGATTAAAGGGGTGTAATCAGGCGTAAACCCAACCAGGACATCATCACCAATATTGGGCGTCACTCTGATACCAGAGCCTTCTCCAGCTACCGGTGATTGAACATTAACCCAGCATGAACTGTTATCATCGTACTTGCCTTCCATATCCCATGGAAACTGAATTTTCACCTGGTTTTTTTCATTAGAAAAAATGCCCTTATCTTCTGATCCGGTAACCCTCGCAATTTGCAAAGGTGGAATTATTGGGGGTGAGGAGGCTTGTTTAGAGAACCATTTTTTCCCTTTCTTACAACAGGTAAAAGAATTGCTATATTCTAATGTTGGTTCAGACTCCCCCGGAACTATCTTATGTTCCACCTCCCATATCAGCAGTGGATCAGGCTCACTTTTGAATTTATCAAAGGTAAAATAGATACCAGGGGCAAACTGCATTATCTTAGATTTTCCATAGGCCGTGTACGATTGCTGGTCTTCAGCCCCCATAAGGGTTTTTGCGGCGGTTATGGCTTCTTCTTTGGTATTGACTTCTCCAGGGTAAATAACTGTTCCCGCTGGCCTGTTGCCATCAACTTCCATACTGCTTTTGCAGGAGCCCGCCTGAATAGTTTTTGCCTTCGTATGGTCATAGGTAATGACATCAGCAAAGAGAAAAGGGAGATTTATATGCCTTTCCCAGTCTGTAATAATATAGGGAGGGGTGACCGTCATTTCTTCCAATTCCGCAAATGACCTGTCATTGTCAAAAAAACACAGTGTATGGGTGTCTTTTTCCTGCTTGAAGAGAAAACTCCACCCTCTTTTTTCAACCAGACGCAGAATAAATGCCCAGTCACTTTCCGCATATTGTATACAGTAGTTAATAACAGGGTCATCTTGTATTAAGAATTCTGTTTTTTCTTTAAATTTGTATTTTTTTAAGATCGTCAGAATAATATCTTGTGTTTTCTTATTCTGAAATACCCTGTACGCGTTATTTTTTGTCAGAAGCCAGGCGAAAGGTCTTATGGTGAGTTCAAGATTATATTCATGTTCTTTTTCCTTATAAAAAATCTCCTTGATAGAGACGCAGTAACCGTGAAAGTGTCGGATTATTGGCTTTTGTCCCTTTTGACTTATTTTAAATTCTACTGCACAAGTGGACCCAAGTAGCTCTTGAGCTTTCACCTCACCTGCGTCAATGACCAATGTATGCTCAAAAAATTCATCCAGTGATTCCTTCATGGTCATCTCTGATCCATCAAATTTATCCTGGTCTTTATCATCGAATGTTGCTGTCAGTGTATAGAGGTCATCCATTAGTCAAGACCCAATCGTTACTCAATAGAAAAAGTAAAATTATCATCTGCAAGGGATAATTTTACTGAATTAATTTGTTCCCCTGCCGCAATGCGTTCAAGGCACTGTCGTGAAAGCGTGGGCAATAGTTTTTGACTGATGGTATGCTCAATTGCCCGGGCACCAATCGTTGGGTTGTCATTATTCTGTGCCAGAAAGGCAGCAACATTGTTATCGATATGCAGCTCAGCGCTGTATTCACCTTGCAGATTAACTTCCATTCGCTTAAGTGCCAACTGACAAATGCGTTCACGGCTGTCCTGGTTCAGCGGAAAATAAGGAATTATCGTCAGGCGCCCTAAAAAGGCGGGTTTGAAAAACTGTAGCAACTCATCATTGATGGCCGGTAACATTGCCTTGGCTACAGGTGGCTGCCCCTTATGGATAACCTGATGATAAAGATCACAGATAGTCGTATCGGCAGCATTGGACGTCATGATAATAATGGTCTGTCTGAAATCAATTTCCCGACCTTCACTGTCCTTGATGCGGCCTTTATCAAAGATCTGATAAAAAATATCATGCACGCTGGGGTGTGACTTTTCAAACTCGTCCAATAAAAGAATAGAATACGGTGAACGCCGGACGGCTTCTGTCAGTACACCACCTTCCCCATAGCCAACATACCCGGCAGGGGCACCGAGTAACATGGAAACCTTGTGCTCTTCTTTGAACTCGGTCATGTTAATCGTAATCATGTTACGCTCGCCACCGTACAATGTGTCAGCAAGGGCGATGGCTGTTTCTGTTTTTCCCACGCCAGAAGGGCCACACAGCAGAAAGACGCCAGTGGGCTTGCGTGCGTCAGCAAGACCTGCCCGCCCAATGCGTATACTGTCGCAAATATCCTGTATGGCACAGTCCTGACCAATCACACGGGCTTTAAGCAGATTGTCCAAGTCTATTAATTGTTGTATTTCAGCACAAAGCAGTTGTCCGGCTGGTATGCCTGTCCATTCTGAGACAACATGAGCAACTGTGTTGGCACTGACAGCATCATAAACCAGTGGTTTTTCCCCTTGCTGAGAATGAAGCTGTTTCCTTTCTTCCACCAGTTGCTGCTGTATATACCCACTGTCGTTAACATTGTCCTCGACGTTGTCATTCGCGGACTGCCCGTTCAGCTGCCCATGCAAATCGCGAATGCGCATGACAGCCTCCTTTTGTTCATTCCAGCTTTTCTCCAGGTCAGCCTTTTTTTCACTTAAGGTACTCAGGGTATTGGACAGGCTTTCAAGGTCTTCAGAACAACTATTACCGTAAAGCTGGTCACTGGTAAGGCGCTGGAGTTTCCGCTCAATACCTTTTTGCTGCTGAATGAGCTGTTGCAAAGAGGCAGGTTCAGCCTGCCGGGACATTGCCACACGAGAGCAGGCCGAATCCAGCAACGTGACGGCTTTATCAGGCAGTTGACGCTCAGGGAGAAAACGTATGGATAACTTAACCGCCGCGATGATCGCTTCATCCAGTACAATAACCTGATGATGCTTTTCAAGTGTGGGGGTAAGGCTTCGTAGCATATCAACAGCGAGTGTGTCGCCAGGCTCTTTTATCACCACCGGCTGAAAGCGTCTTGTCAGTGCCGCGTCTTTTTCAAAATATTTTTTATACTCTGCCCAGGTGGTTGCGGCAATAACAATTAACTCACCCCTGGCCAGAGGGGGCTTTAACAAATTGGCGGCATCATTCTGACCTGCCGTCCCGCCGGCACCGATCAGCGTATGCGCCTCGTCAATAAACAGCACCGTGGGATGCTCAGCCTGCCTGACTTCATTAAGGATATCTTTTAGCCGGTTTTCAAACTCACCTTTAATACTGGCACCGGCCTGCAATAACCCTAGATCAAGTCGTTGGATATGCGTTTTCTGGAGGTTTTCTGGCACGCTTCCTGACCGAATGGACTGTGCCAGCCCTTCCACAATGGCTGTTTTTCCCACACCGGCATCACCCACTAAAATGGGGTTGTTCTGCATGCGCCTGGACAAAATATCAATAACCTGCCGAACTTCCCGATCCCTGCCAATAATAGGTGGGGAGTTTGCCGCTGTGGAGGATGTCATATCCACGCAATATTTTTGTATCGCTGACTGAGTTGCCCCTTGCTGCTGTTTTGCACTATCGGGCTTGTTTTTCTGAGCAAGCCCAATGAGCGCTTCTTTAGACGCTTTTTGTAATTCCAACTGCAAGGGCGTTTCAGTCCAGTGGCTTTCTTCTTGATCAATGAAAGCCAGCATCAGGTGGTACGCGGTGATTGTGGATTGCTGCAAATTGACTGACGCAAGTAACCAGGCATCCTGAATCAGTGCCTGAAGTGAATAGGCCAGAGCCGGCGTTTTTTTATGACCAGAACTATGGGTTTGCAGACGCGACTTAAGCTCATCAATGATAATGCTCGCGCACAGATTCTGGCTTGTCAGTAACTGGGTTGTATCATTACCGGGTTCCTGCAGCAATGCCATTAACCAGTGCTCAGCTGTTATTTCAGCATGCCCTTTTGCAACACACAGCGCAGCTGATGATTCCAGGGCTTTTCTCAGTTCATCTGATAAATGCGCGATGAGGCTTCTTAAATCAAGTTGTTTCATACTTTACCCGCTGTTTTTTTAAGACTGGGAGTAGTCAACAGTAATTAATGCGTCAGGGTGTAACTCAGGCACCAGACAGCTATGCCTGCCAAGGCGTCCGACAGAGGTACCCTCTTTCGTGGATAGCCTGGGCGATTGCAAACACTGTCTGGGACACTGGATTTGTAGTTGAACATGCGCTGAGTTTGCAAAATACATACTGCATAGTTCCAAGATAGCAGGTGCGAGAGCATAGTCTTTGGTAACTTTCTGGTATTCCATGGCGGTTGGCACGGAAATAACTAACTTAAGCGTGCTTGACAGAAGATAACAGCTCTTACCAAGTGTTGTTGTACTCCCTAATGCTCCCTGGGAAGCATCGTGCACCCGTGAGCTCAGCCGAGTCAAACAATCATCTGACAAGGACATTTTTACAAGAGCGGGTGATTCAAAATGAAAAGACTGTGAAAAGTAGTCATTGAGAATAAATGTGAGGGCTTTCAGGGATGTTATTTTTTTTGTCAGGATGGACGCGTACCGCACCAGGTTGTTGGAGGGCAAATATTTTGGGGAAGAAATACCCATAATCCACTGGATTGGATGCCAATGTGGGAGTTTTTTGTAGTGATAGTTCTCATAGTTGACTGACAGATAGGAGTGGAGTGATACCTGCTGGGAAAGCTGAAGAATTTTATGGTTGAACAAAGAAAAAAAATGATTAAGCGTAAGGCTGTCGTCAGTAAGCCTGTGATACCGCTCAAGGTCCTGGTAGCTGTATGGCAGTGAGCCGTTATAGCCGTTGAGAGCGTTGAGGGTTGATTGAAGCTGCCAGCCTGTATCGGTTTTCTGTACTTTATTAATTTCACCCACAGGATAATTCATACGGCTATCAGTATGGTATTTTATAGGAATGCCGGTTCTTTCAAGAATACGATGTGCCTGAGCCGCACTCCATTGCCAGGGAGTTTTTAAGAGCGAAAGAATTAACGGTTCATCTGATAGCCATGATGGCGTGTACATCGTATATATTCCTCTTCACTGCCTTTAAGCTTGATAACCACCTGGATATAACTGTTGAAACCGACAAAGTGGGCAGCTATATAATCCAGAAGGTTTGTAAACATCATGGTACTGGTATTGGCCAGTTGGGCAGGATCAAGCTCAAAAATAATTTCACTGCCTTGTGTAAAACATCGTTGACCATTGATTTTCAGTGTTGCCACCTGATTTTTTACTGTCATATTCTGTATTGATGAGAGCCAGGCATTGCTTGCCGCATGATTACGGATTGTATAAAGATTGATAACATGACGCAGCTGCCTGACTGGCTCGCTGGACTCCAGGATTGTCAGAATGCTGTTATGCAAATACGCGAACAGGTTCAGCCATGCCTTTATATCCCCGGAACGCTTAACCGTCGCAGTGGGCTTGAGTAACAGGGAAACCTTATCGGGATCAGGTATTGTCACCGAATCAATACATTCCAATTTTGGGTTATCTGGCAGATCCAGAACCTGATTACCGTTGTTACACAGAACATGAGGAGATAGAACCATGACCTGTCGAGAATAGGGGTCAAGCTCAGTGTAAATAATTTCAAGATGACCGAACTCCTCACTCTCATTGTCAGATGGGCGGTATACCCAAAACTTATTATTACCCTTTTCATTGTGACACAATCCAAACAGGTTGGGTAAAGTCTCAGGCTCGGTTCTGGTGATATCAACAATATCAACAATATCTTGTACTTCCATGGTATTATTACTGGCCACATCGGGTATGACGGGGTAATTCAGTTGCTTATGATCAATGGTGATGGGTTCAGCAATATGCTCAAAAACATTGATAATGGGAGCGCAGCCCAATAAAAACTGGACAAGTCCTATATTTTGCATCAACTCATCACAGTGGGATGACAGACAAAAAGTCAATGTTACCCTGTTACTCTGACAGTGCTTTAACCAGCGCCCGATTTCTTTTAGTTCGAAGCCAAAAAATAATTCAGGCCAGGCAAAAAGCTCAAACATTTTCTGATGATCGAGCAGATGAGAGGGGTTGGTTCTCATTATGCATTCATCATCGAAACCAACAGGACTGAAGCACGTAACAGGTAAAGATAGATGCCCGCCCTCAGGGGTTGACAGGATAATGCCCGAAAGATCTTTATTTAATATGTCATACAGCAGAATTTGCAGCCGGAACAGCCCTGACAACTGTACCGTGAGCGTGGAAAAATCACCGCAGTCGGAAAATGTCAGCGTATCATCCATCATGGTAATTTTGAGGTTTAACAACATTTTATCACTGGGCGAATAGTCCATGTCATTTTGATTAAAAGGGCGTTGCTCCATATGACAACTGACAATATCAAAAGGACATAAATCAATATTGCGGGTCGTATGAAACTGACAATAACGTTGATCGTCGTTATATACCCAAAATCGTGTATTTTTGGGCAATGTACCAAAACCGGACTGTTTTTTTGTGGGAGGGATACGGATAATGCTGACGGAAGGCAGGCTTTGCATACTCACAGGAAAAAGGAGTTGTAAAAGCGCCACGGTCATTTTATTGGAATCAGTGGCCAACTGACGAGATAGCCTTGCGTTAAGCAAAGCAAAAGCCTCCATGGTGCGTGCTGCATGAGGGTCATCAACGCGGCCATGTGAAAAAGACAAATATTTTGCCAGCTGAGGATGATTTTTTGAGAATAGCTGACACTCCTTCCAGAGTGTATGTAGCTCTCGTTCATACCACGGCATTAAAGATTCGATCATAACCCTTACCAGTCTACAGTAAAGCGAATATCGGATAAGTGAATGGTTGAGTTAATGGCTAATGGTGCTTTTTCAGCCTTAGAAAGGATGACCCCCTCAATATGTATTCTGATGCTATTGCAACTCTCTAACAACTCCAATATGATGACACTGACTTGTTTCATGCGTGGCTCAAACTTGGAAATGAGTCCTTCTAACTCTTTGCATAATTGTTCAATATCATACTGTCTGTTGTTTAATAAGCTCGCAGGCATACCGTAGCGCATAATTGATTCTTTTGCCCTTGGATAGGCTTCAGGGATATCCAGTATGGGTTGCTGGGACTCAATAATCATTTTGATATTGTTAATAATTGATAGCCTGATATTGAAAAGCTCATCATCTGAGTCTGGACTGTTTTCCCCAAGCATTGCACTGAATAAGCCATAGAACATGGTCAGAACCTCAGGTAATCACCATGACTGGCTTTAAAACACAGCGTCGCTTCCAGAGAGTCAAATTGATATTGCGGCTGGATTTCTACTTCACACTGATAAATACCTAAATCATGGTTCCCCGTGACTTCAACTTTTGAGTATTTCAATGGGTATTTCGCCAATGTACTATCATCAGCGAAACCCAGTTCTGAGGTGTACGTCTGTAGCCATGCGTTTAAGTCCTTCTGGCAGTCTTGAGCCGACCGATAACTGCCAATATGCTCTCGGATAAGTGCTTTCAGATAATGAGCAAAGCGACAGCCCATCAAAATAGTTTGTAGCATGAGCAGCACCTTGTCATCATTTTGGTCATTTCCCGACAGATGGGCTGAGCGATTATTGTTAAACATAAGATCGTTAGTGAGGTAGGACGTCGACAGGGGTATAAACCCCTGCTCTGTGTAAAATTTTTCAAGCTCGTCAGTGATCCGTATTGATGTGGCAATGGGAACGCCCTTAATGGATTTCACCGTAGCGCCACCAAATTTATCCGCGGCCCGGAGAAAACCAAACCAGTGAATTCTGTTGAATTCTTTAATAACGGATTCCGCAAATATTAACGCGCTACTGCCCCATAGAAAATGAGAGTCAGGGTAATAATAGCTGGTTTCATTAAAGTTAATATTATTTTGTGTTTTATTCCGCGGATGTCTTAATAATACCCGTGGTATTGTCAAGCCAAAAAAACGGGAAGGTTCTGATGACTGAAACTTACGCCAGGGTTTATAGTCATCACTGTCTAAAATACGTTGAACGCCTGAAATATCTTCCCAGATGCTTTTTTTATCTGTCGCCAAAAAATCATGACTGGCAGGCATAACCATTGGACAAAGGGAAGACTGCCCTAATTCAGACAATAACTCAATGGTATAAATATCATCTGATAAGTCAACCGTTTTATTAACGACGGAAATAGTATGCTCAACAATCATCAGACCAAAGGGGGAACCTCCCAAAGTACTGAGCTCGCTTCGATTAATTAAGCGGTATAAATGAGAGTCTTCTATAGTGGCATTTAGCGTCAGGTCATCTTCTATTTCTTTCCAACTCATATCCATAAAACGAATAACAACAGGCGCCATTGCGGGACAGGATTCCACAAGGTGAGCACAACCTGCCCACAGCGACTCCAGTGCCTTAAAATCAGGATACTGAATAATAATATTCAACTGTAATGTAACAATTTCATCAATAACGGTAATACATTTTTGTACAGCCGCTTCCAGTCGTGCATTATCCATAACCGCTAACCACCACCCGGTATCCTTGCCACAAGCCGCAATGATGTTGTTAACTCTTCCATTTGAAGCCAGGGGCGAAGGTAGGCCACAGCAGAGTAACAACCGGGACGGCCCGCTTGTTCACTAACTGTCACCCGTGACTCCGCTAACGGCGTTTGAGCACGGGCTTCATTTCCCATGGCATTGGCGTTCGTATACAGACTGAGCCAGGTTGTCAGTTCTGCTTGAACTTCCTGTGGTTGTACAGATGAACCAATCCTGTCCCGCCCCATAATCTTCAAGTAATGGGCAATGCGTGAGCTTGCCATCATGTACGGTAGCCTGGCAGAAATAGCGGCATTGGCCGTGGCATCAGGGTCAATATACTCTTTGGGACGTTGGATGGTCTGGGCACCCATAAAAACAGCGAAATCAGAATTTTTGTAGTGAACCATAGGCAGAAAACCCAGGTTGGAGAGTTCCTTTTCCCGCTCGTCAGTCAGATTAGTTTCTACAGGACATATTTGCGTTAAATCACCAGGAACAGACCGGTAGGTATAACTTGGCAGATTTTCAACTTTTCCGCCATTATCCTTACCTCTGATAGCCGTACACCAGCCACTCCTCCAAAAGGCTGTGGTAATCAGCAGGCCCATTTCATAAACCGCGTTACTCCAGGTGAACTGCGCATTTGATTCCGGCCTTCTTTCTTTGTCAACAGGGTCTTGTGGAAACTCTTCAAAGTTGAACAACTTTACCCGCCGACCGCCCGTCCCGTAAGGTACCCTGGCCAGGGTACGGGGTAAAACCAAAGAAAGATAACGAGCATCGTCACTGTCCCGAAGCCCGTTCCAACTGGCATACGTTGAGGCACCAAATCCGGCTTCAATGGGTTTGTTATTTTCCAGCCCCTGATAGTTGGAGTGACCAAAAAACTCACTACTGGCAGAGCCAATAAACGGCGCATGGGCAGCAGAAGCAACCACAGACAAATAGCGAAGGAGGGCAACGTCCTCATCAAGGTGAGCAAACTCATAATCACCTAATAAAACACCATAGGGTTCACCGCCTGCCGTGCCAAACTCCTCTTGATAGACTTTATTGAACAATGGACTTCTGTCTGTAGCGGGCGCGTTTTCAAACTGATCCAGTAATTCAGTTTTTGTGATGTCCATTACCCTGATTTTTAATCGCGTTCCCAGTTCACTTTCACGGATAAGTTTATTAAGCCCACGCCAGCTACCTTCAAGCTTTTGCATACGGCTATCATGGAGTATTTCTGCCAGCTGTCTGGATATCAGTTCGTCAATCTGCTCGATCGCGCGCCCAATAGTTTGGTTCAGGTTCTTGTTCCAGGTGATAGACCCGGATAATGCCTCTTTCGTTAATGTGGCGAGTAGGTCTTTTGTTGTATCAGGCGGCACCTGGCTGGTTGCTTCAATGACTCGCTCAAGGGGGCTGCTTTGCGCGGACGCGAGATTACCGCCTTCAGTTTGTACATCGGTATCAGTCATTGTCGCTCACCTCAACGCCTAATTCTTTCGATAAATGTGATAGCGATTCCGTATTCTGGAGAACATCTTTTAATAGTTGCTCTAATTCATCAGAACGGTCAGCATGGGCCAACAGTTCACGCAATTTTTTCCGGTTCTCCAGCAGGTTTCTAAGGGGCAAAACCTGTTGAGCAATATTTTCAGGCTCAAAGTCTTTCATGGACGTGAAAGAGAGTTCCACGGAAAGCTCGGTCTCAGACTCCTCATCAATTTTGTTGGGCACCCTGAGGGAAAGCTCTGGACCGATGACCCGCATCACCTGACTAAAATTATCCTTGTTAACATCAACAAACTTTCTTTCCTCCACAGGCATCCTCTTTTCAACCGGTTTACTGCCCGAAAAATCACCAATAACACCTGCGACGAAGGGAAGCTCGCGTTTTTCAATGGCACCATTGGTCTCAACATCATAAGTGATGCTGACTCTGTTTTTAGTGATTCTGTTATGCTGAGATCTACTGCCCATAGCCTGCTCGTCTCAATAGAATAAAAAGGAAAAAGCGTTTCTTTGATGTTTCTCTGATGTTTCTCTCATAAACGTTGAGCCATTCATTCAAGTCCATAGCGACCTCTTTGCCTCATGGACAAACGGAGTGATCAGCACCAAATCAAAGAGCGGAGCGTATTATTTTTTGACATCTTTCCAGTAAGACATCGCTTGGTTTTTAGGCAGGTCAAAGGAAACCTCGCCGCCTGCCACATATTGACCGGTTTGAGCATTCCAATAGTAGTATATTACAGTAATTCTGGCGTAGGCCAGTTGAATGCTTTCAAAAGGAATTGACCCGGTTGACCCACCCAGGTTATATGAAATGACATGGGTACTCTCTAGTTTTACCGAGTAAATCACCCTCAAGTTCTCACCAGTAGATTCAGTAACGACAAGATCAACCCGATCCCCGCCAAGATTATAGTCCCCCTCTTTGGCGTTTTGGGCTTTTTTGATGTTAGGCGCGAGTAAAAGTGATTGGTATACTTCTGACATGGTACACGTTTCTTTGGTAACACCCACGGCACTGAATCCCTGCATGCCAGTATCCCTTTGGCCTTTTGCTTCTCCCGGCATCATAGTCACGTTTCTGGCGGCGGAAAAGCCAAAGGAGCTGACCCCGATCCATGAACCATGCCCTTTCATTTCTTTCCCACCTACAAATTGGGAACCATCAAAACAGCCATCCTTGATGTCCGGGTCAACACCGTAGACCCTGATGAAAATAGTTGAAGAGCTCATTGCCTTATCCTCTCAAATTAAATTATTTTGCCGTTATTGGCACTGTGTTGAAACGCCTTGTAACATGAGATGTTTTCAGCGTTTAGTATAGCTTATTACCCGCTAACGCTTGTTAATGGAAAGCGCGAAGTAGACATACAACACCTGTCAACTGCTGTCTGTTATCGTCTATATCCACCGCGCGCCTTTACTCTCAACGCTCCTCCTGATTTTTTTGTTCATCAGTGTTTATACCAAAAAGGGTAGACAGTTGTTCAAGCGTAGTCTCATCATTGCCAATGCACTCGCTGAGCAATTTGGGTAAAGGGGTGTATCCCCAACGTAATGCTTTTTCCAGTAAATAAGAGACAGGACTTTGCGGCTCAGTCTCTCGAAAAAAAGCAGATAGCTGCTTAAGTTGCTGGAATGCCTCATCACGGCTACTCACCTGTTTCAGGCCACCAGCCTGCCGTGTTGCCCCGTGGCTATCGGTTGATTCCGACCCTTCACTTTCCCCTTCGCTATTCTCTGGCTTATCCTCGGGGAAGATAAGAGCGTCTTTCACTAAATCTTGTATTGCCCGCAAACTGTCAGTAACCACTTCTTTAACAAAACCGGTATGCGCGTCTTCTATACCAAAGGGTTGAAAATGGTTTTTTAGCGCGACGTTCAATTCGTCAAGAACAGATAACAACGTATTGAGAGTCTCTATTCGCGCAAAGACTTCTTCCTGATGTTTACTGGCATAGTGAGTGACCTGCTTGAGAAAAGACTGCCCTTGATCATTATCGTTGTTACCATAGTCATCGTCGTCTTCAGACTTTTTGTTGAGATGGTAGTGGCAATAATCAATATAGGTGAACTCACCAATAAGGGGTAGCATTTTCAGCAACGGTACGATAGGACAACTGTCGCTGGACTCACCAAATAAAAATACGCAAGGCCGACACTGCGCCCTGGCTCTTTCTAACGCAGCCTCTTCAAGTGATCTGCCCTGTAGTTTATCATCGGGTAAAAAAGGTTGGATAGCGTTACCGAACGTTGCCAGGCTGCGAATCATTAACGACAATGCTTTAGTGAACTGGGTATACGGATCATCAGTAAATAGCTGAGTCATAACCAGCCATGCCAGGCACTCAAGATCCCGGGCATTATTGCTCAGTACCTCAAGCAGCTCTGTTTCCAGGGTTTGCCAGTTTTTCTTATTGGTCAGTTCCAGGCTTTCCTGTTCATCGTCTACAGGATTAAGCAGCAACTTCTGGAGGCTGTTATGAGCGATTGCGTAAGTATTGCGCAAAGAGCGGTAGGCCGGTTTGTTCTCTTTCAGATATTCCCCGGCAGGGGACTCCTCTGAAAGAGGTGTCAGCAGTTGCTCCATTAGCTCAGCGGACAGCTTATCGTCCATCGCCGTTAACTCACCATTAGGAATTAGGAATTAGGAATTGATACAAACGCACGTTAAATAGATAGTGACTGACCATAATAGTAGTCAATGAATCGCATTATTACCGGTACAAAATGGCGTTTTAAAAAAATTTACATAACTCTTTGCGTTTTCTTTCATATCAAACCAAAAAAAAGCTGTAAACACGGTCATTTTTTCTGATTTTAACGATAAAAACAGTGACCTTTCATCTATGGCTTTTACTGGATTATTCAACAAACAGTGGCGTTTTATGCTGTTCCCGAGGCCCAAGCAAGCACAAGAATGATTGTTCTGATTCAGGCAAGAAAGTAAAGGGGGAATGAAGACCTGCATGACAGTAATACAAAACGATTAAACAGATGAATGTCGTCTGCTTACAGCGATTGAGCCAGTCCTCTGAATTTAAACGATGTGACAGGTCCGGTGCCGCTCCAACAATACCCGTCGCTATCAACGGCAGGAGGTGTAGCGAACGCTACTTCAAATAAAAATGGCAAAAAATGGCAAAAGACGTACAAACAGACCACCGCAAGGAACCCCAGGGTAGAATCGGCCCTCAGGCTCTCCAGGCAACAGCGTAAGAAAAAGAAGCGAAGGCCACCTCAACGTACTTGAGTGACAACCTGTGACCGTATCCAGGCCACCGCAATGACAAAGTAACGCATTTCCGCCCCAATGACGCGGAGATTATGACTTCCTCCTCCAGAAGGACGTTGCCACTCGATTCATCAGATCGTAGGCCACCGCGCCACCTTCTTTATAGTCTGATTTTTCATCATCAAAATGCCAGGATTGTATTTCCACACCGCCGTAAGCAATTTGAATGCTCTCAAAAGGGTCTGTCCCAGTTGATCCGCCAAGGTTATATGAAATCACATGACTAGACACCAGATTTAACTGCATAATCACATTCAACAACCCCATGTCACCGGTCCCGTTGGTAACGACAAATGTATAGGTATCACCGCCACCATGTTTCTTCTTGATATATTTACTTTCGCCTCCGCCTTTGAGTGGAGGGACAAATAAACGCGATAATATCTTTTCCGAGGATGGACCCAGTGCTTTGGTGACACCGAGGGCACTGAACACCTGATTACCGACCTTCATATGACCTTGGTCTTCTCCAAGGGGCATAGAGAAAGGCCTTGCGCCGGAAAAACCAAAAGAGCTGATAGCAGTCCATGTACCCGCCCCCACTAACTCTTGGCCACCATAAAAGTATTTACCCTTAGATAAGTCCGTTTGCAGTTCCTTAGGGATAAAATCAACACCCCAGAGCCTCATAAAAATAGTTTTACCACCACCTAAATCTGCCATTGCTTTATCCTCTATGTGACCATACCCAATGGGCGTACTGTTGCGAAATACCTTGTAACACGAAAAGCCAAGCGCTCAGGGCAGCCTATTGATAAGCTCGTTAGTAGGACGGGAAATAGAAATACCGCGAGATCAAGAGGCATCCCCCCCATTAGCCCAGCGAGCAGTTTACCGACCACGTTAGTTAATTCACCATGGAGAATCGATACTAGCGCACACTCATAGACAATGAATAATCATAATATTAGTCAATGAATCCCATCATTACCGATATACAATGGAGTTTTAAAAAAATTTACAAAATTCTTTGCGTTTTCTTTCACATCAACGCCAAAAGAGGCAGAAAATACAGTAACTTTCCTGATTTTAATGATAAAAATAGCTAACTGTCAGCTGTTGCTTTTACTGGATTGCGCAACAGACAATGGCTATTTTACGCTTTTCACAAGACTCAAGCACAAGAATGATTGTTCTGATTCAGACAGGAAAGTGAATGGGAAATGAGAAGACCTGCATTGACGGTAACACAAAACGACTGAACAGCGTAAATGTCGTCTGTTTACAGCGGTTGAGCCAGAGCTGTATATGCCTTAGAAGCAGTCTTAAACGTCTGCCCGTAGCGAGGACCGCGAGAAATGGCGCATAAAAAGTCGCTTTTGTGAGGAAAATAGCGGGACTATTTGACGAACAAAAGCGACTTTTTAGCCCCTTTTATCCTAGCCGCGGTAGGAGCATGACGTTTAAGACTGCTTAACGTCTAAAACAGCATAAAGATACACAGACAAGCCGCCGCAAGGAACCTCAGGGCAGAATTGGCCCTCAGGCTCTCCAGGCAACAGCATAAAAAAAGGCGCGAGGTCACCACGAAATACTTGCGTGGAACCCTGTGACCGTATCCAGGCCACCGCAATGACAAAGTAACGCGTCCGCGCCAATGACGCGGAGATTATGACTTCCTCCTCCAGAAGGACGTTGCCACTTGATTCATCAGATCGTAGGCCACCACGCCACCTTCTTTAAAGTCTGATTTTTCATCATCAAAATGCCAGGATTGTGTTTCCCAAGCGCCGTAAGCAATTTGAATGCTCTCAGAAGGGTTTGCCCCGCTTGATCCGCCAAGGTTATATGAAATCACATGACAAGCCTCCAGATTTAACTGCATAATCACATTCAACAACCCCATGTCACCGGTCCCGTTGGTAACGACAAATGTATAGGTATCACCGCCACCATATTTCTTCCCGATATCTTTATTTTTGCCTCCGCCTTTGAGTGGAGGGACCAATAAACGCGATAATATCTTTTCCGAGGATGGACCCAGTTCTTTGGTGACACCGAGGGCACTGAACACCTGAGCACCGATATTCATATGACCTTGGTCTTCTCCAAGGGGCATAGAGAAAGGTCTTGCGCCGGAATAACCAAAAGAGCTGATAGCAGTCCATGAACCCCTCCCCACTAATTCATGACCACCATAAAAGTATTTACCCTTAGATAAGTCCGTTTGCAGTTCCTTAGGGATAAAATCAACACCCAAGAGCCTCATAAAAATAGTTTTACCACCACCTAAATCTGCCATTGCTTTATCCTCTATGTGACCATACCCAATGCCAATGGGCATATGTATGTTGTGAAATACCTTGCTAACACGAAAACCTGAGCGCTCAGGGCAGCCTATTGACAAGCGTGCTAGCAGGACAGGTAAAGTAGGAATACAGGAGGATCAATTGTTGATTTATATTGCCTGTACCCACGCTACCGCTTTGCTTATTACGTTGAATCTTGGTTTTTTTCTTCATTATCAACTACCAAATAAAGTTGAAGGCTGTTCAAATAAACTCTCTTCATATCTACGACACCCGTTAAGCCATTATTCGTAACCACTATCGGTTTCCGAAAGAGTACTCCCGCTGAGCTAGGCGGGAGGTGAATTTCGTCTAACATTCTGCTACTATCCTTTCTGTCGTTGAAGACCTACCCTCGGGCAGAGGGGAAGTAACGTCTGTGGAGTTAATGTAAGTCCCTCGTGGCTGTAACGTGAAAGCAGAAACCCGCGTAAACTCTCGCAAGAAAGTAACGCCCCAGTAATGGGAACCCTCCAGCGACCTAGCTGGGGGAGGATGCCAAACTGGCCTGTTTGTCGGGCACAGAGTTAATTTGAAACAGGTTAAGGCTACCATAGAAAGCTACGTAAATATTTCCTGAAGATTGGCAAAGCATTTTGTTGTCTTTCACACATCCCACTACAGAGAACTCCTCTGAGAAAGGTACTAACAATTCTTCTATTGGCTCAGCGGACCGCTTATAAACGACGGCAGTTAACTCGCCATACTTACAATAAACACAATAAAAAACACGAATACACCTAAGCGGAAAGTAACTGATCACAATACTAGATTAGTCAATGAATTACATGATTGCCGACACCAGACTAAATTTTAATAAAATTTACATTATTAGGGACATTTTCCTTAACCTCTTCCCAGAAAGAAACTGGAAACACAGTAATTTTCTCTGACTTTAATGATAAAAATAGCTACGTTTCACTTGTTATTTATTGTAATAGTCACCATACCCAACCCATTATCATCCTGTCGTAAACTGTATTCAGCCGTCTTTATTGTCCGATTTATACACTATCATGCCAGGAGCCTGTCCGAGAATAGACTGTACTACTGCGGTTGCAATAAATTGGTCTAAAAATTCCTACTTCTTCATCAAATAGCCCCGCTATTCTCCTCATAAACAGAAATTTTATCCTCAATTTCTCGCAATCCTCGCTACGGGCGCTGTTCTCGGTCAGGCTCCTGGAATCGGCGGTTGTCTTTTATTTTGTGATCACCCCAAGTGACTGCAATAAATCCGCGTTAGGATGCCCATCGGCAACCATATGCTTGAATTGTTGATAAGCTGTGATTGCTTTATGTGTTGCGGGCCCCGGTATACCATCAACTTTACCGTCCATGAATCCCATAGCAGACAGTTTCTCTTGTATTGTCTGAATGGTTGCCTTTGATAAGGAAGGCTCTTCCTTTAAAGCGGTATGTAATGGCGCGCTGTTATTGAGGCGATCAGCCAGATAACCAACAGAAACAGCATAAAATGTAGAACGATTCCATTTCAGGATCACGTTGAAGTTATCATAGACCAGAAAGGCCGGGTTATTATGTCCTCCGGGTAAAATGAGAAAGGCAGTCTCCGTGTTATCTGGAATGGTGCCATTAAATACTGTTTTAATACCACGTTTTCGCCATTCACTGAGGGAGTGTTTTACCAACAACCCACTTTCACAATAATTGAAGCCTTTCGGAATAATAACCTCTCGCCCCCACTTCCAGCCCGGACGCCAACCCAGCTTGTAAAGAAAGTGGGCAGCTGATAGTAACGCGTCTTTTGGGTTCTCCCAGAGATCGGGGATGGAATGCCCTTTATCCGCTTTGGCATAAGCCAGATAGTTCGAAGGCAAAAACTGGGTGTGACCGACCGCGCCAGCCCATGACCCCACAAGTTTCTCACGTTTAAAACCATAGATATCCATGAGTGTCAGTGTGGCCAGCAACTCTGTGGTAAAAAAAGCGGGCCGTCGATCATCACAGGCCAAGGTGGTGAGTGAGTCAATAATATTGAAGTGGTTCAGGAACTGACCATAGTTTGACTCAAGCCCCCAGAAAGCCACGAGTATATGAGGGGGAATACCGTAGTTTTTCTGGAGCTTCAGCAGAAAGGGCGCATACGTTTTTAGCAGGATTTTACCTTGATTGATACGCGCGTCAGAGACCGCGCTATTGATATAATTCGCAAAGGTCTTTCGAAATTCAGGCTGGTATCGATCGAGTTTGATAACCTCTGGCTGAAATATGGCAGTATCGAGTATATCAACGGTTTTTTTAGACAGGCCCGCTGCGCCAGCTTTCTCTTTGAGCTGCATTACACATTGACTAAACTTTTCATCACTCAACGCGGGCATTGTCATAAGAACCAATAAAAAGCACACAAGCACCCACCTCCCTGGATTTGTAAGGCTGAGTAAAAGTGAAGTCATGGGGAGTTACTCATGGGATGTTCGCGGAAAAGCATAAAATCATAATAAAAAAAACATATCTGCTAAAGCATAAAAAATGCTAGATTACGTCATTCGTGTAAACAGAAAGTAAACGACGATCATTGCATGATTGTTATCAGCTCTCTCTGTTGCTCTTTTTTATTGTAGCGCTATTCCCAACGGACGATAACAAAACTGACATTTTTTGTGGGCATATTGTCAATGCTTTCGGACAAGCGGCTAACCCAGATATTTCATAAACTGCCCTGAGAATTGCGCGGAACCTTGCGGCTCTAAGGGATTTTGCGAAGGAGCGCCGTACCGGGGAGTACGGTAGACTGAGCAAAACGCCCTTAGAGCCGCAAGGAGCAAGCAAGGCCAGGCGCATGTTTATGAAATATCCGGGCTAAGGCAGACCCGTTGCGCAAAAGTCAGTTTAGGTCGCGCGATTTGAGAAAAAGCGATTACCTGTGGCCTGATGGATAGGAATAAGCCCATGATGAGTGCCGTGTTAGTTAATGCTTTAGTGTTATTGGTGCTGCTGCTGTTGATTTACTGGATACAGCGCAAAAATTATTCATTTTCACGCTGCGTCTTTATTGCCATGGCCATGGGGCTTGCTTTTGGCACTTTGATGCAATGGTTCTATGGTTTAGGAGCAGCATCCATTACTAAAAGCCTGTCTTATTTCAATGTAATAGGAAATGGCTATGTATCACTGCTGAAAATGACCATCATTCCATTGATTATGGTATCGATTGTTTCTGCGATCCTTAAAATGCAGGCAGAAACTTCTCTGGGCAGAGTTACCACCATGACGTTGGGGATTTTGCTCACTACAACCGCTGTTGCCGCATTGATAGCTATTATTGTCGCGCTGGTATTTGGTCTTGATGCACGTGGTTTACTGGCCATGAAGGCTAACACGGCCATGAGTGACCTTGTTGTTGAGCGAATAAATACATTGGCAGACTACTCAATTCCTCAAATGCTGATGGACTTCATTCCTGCCAATCCGTTTCTGGATATGACCGGACAACGTGCTACATCGACCATTGCTGTGGTTATTTTTTCTGGATTTCTTGGCCTGGGGGGATTGGGGGCCATCCGTAATAATCCTGCATTGCGTGACCCTTTAGTCAAGGGTGTTGACGTTGTCCAGGCGATGGTTATTGCCATGGTAAGAATAGTGTTGCGGCTGACACCTTATGGCATTCTTGCTCTGATGACAAAAATGGCAGCAACCAGTCATTCCCAGGAAATTATTACACTACTGAAGTTTATTGTCGCTAACTATACGGCACTAATTCTAGTATTTTGTGTCCATCTATTATTGCTGGTTTCCGCTGGTATTAAGCCAGGTACTTATATTTCATCTGTAGGACCAGTTCTTGCCTTCGCTTTCAGTTCTCGCAGCAGCGCAGGCACGATTCCAATGAATGTTCAGGCACAAACAACACACTTTAAAGTGCCTGAAGGGATAGCTAACTTTACCGCATCTATTGGCGCGACAATTGGGCAAAACGGATGTGCCGGTGTTTATCCCGCGATCCTGGCTGTAATGGTGGCACCCATTGTGGGCATTGACCCTATGAGCCCTGGTTTTATTGTCACCTTACTATTGGTGATCACCTTTAGCTCTTTTGGCGTCGCAGGTGTTGGTGGCGGCGCAACATTCGCCGCATTAATGGTGCTGTCAGCCATGAACCTGCCAGTGGCAGTGGTTGGCTTGTTAATTGCCGTTGAGCCACTGATTGATATGGGGCGAACGGCTCTGAATGTCAGTGGCTCTATGACGACAGGCATAGTCACCAGCCGTATATTAAAGCAGACCGGAGAAAAAAGCTTCGCAGGCGCAACCACTCACTCCTGATAGAGTCTCCTGAGTCTCTTTTTGAACAAGGGACTCAGAATTTGATAGAATTGTGCCAAGTTCTGATTGAAAAGCAGGCCACTACACGGATATCATAGAGGGGTCTGGTAAAATGAAGAGTAACAAGTGAAAAACGCAGAATTAGACTTTCGATTTGTCAGGGATCTATTGTCCCACCTTAATACTATCGGCCCTTATCAGTTTTATATTGATCGCCCTGATCATAAAATAATAGAAATTAATCTTGCCGGGTCTACGGTTTCTGTTGAAGATGTTGAGTCGGCCTTGATTTCAATCATGTTTGCTACTAAGCGTTTGGGGTTGGCTGACGACACAAAACGTTTCCTCAACGGCTATAGAAATCGACGGGGTTTATCATTATCTTTGTCAGATATTGGCAGTCTTGAACGATTATTGATGATTTCTGGCCCAGATGAAGCCGAAGCGAAAAACAGTGAACTGGCATGGGAGCAGCCTCAGCGCCGGAAAAACCATCAGCCTCATAAAAATGTTCATCACAACACCAGAAGAAGCCACCCCTGTTCAACAACCAAAGACTCATCTTATAAAAAGAAAGATCGCAATAGCGGAGATGTCAACCGAGAGAAACCGGAAACGCCTTTCACCCATGAGTATGGCGATGCAGATAAGCAGCTTCAGGAAGCCCTTCGTTTGCTGGGATAACTAAATTCTCCCTACTGTTAGAAAGAAGGCGCGGGACTTAAGGGACTTTTTCTATAATGAATTAAGCAAGCTACCTGATAGCAAATAAAATCATGTGAAGCCTTGAGTGATTTTGATAATGTATCTTCAATGATTTCTATCAATCAACGGCAGCCTATTTATGAGCAGGATAAGCCATTTCGTATCAGCAGACCAGGTTAAGTACTGGTTATGGCATTTGGATGAGAGAGGCAAACACGGGTTGTGGCGACTGGGCATCAACATGATGAGGGTCTGTTATGCTGTCATGCGTGATATGGCAAACGGGCAACTGAGCCTTCGCGCCATGAGCCTCGTTTATACCACGCTGGTATCACTGGTGCCGTTACTTGCATTAAGTTTTTCAGTCCTGAAAGGCTTTGGTGTTCATAACCAGATAGAGCCGTTATTGCTTAATTTATTAAAACCGCTGGGTAACCAGCGCTTTGATATAGTGTCTAATATCATTGGTTTTGTTGATAACATTAAAGTAGGTGTTCTCGGAGCTGTAGGCTTGGCGTTTTTATTATACAGCGTCATTGCCATGATGCAGAAAATAGAAGAATCCTTCAATTTTACCTGGCATATTCGCCAAGGGCGTACACTTTCGCAACGCTTTAGCGATTACCTGAGTGTTATCCTGATTGGCCCATTGTTGATTTTCCTATCCATTGGCATTACCGCGACAGTGAAAAGCCATGCCGCTGTCACCTATATCACTCACTTACCTTTCATGGGTAGCTTGATTGAAGTCATAGGATTTCTTGTGCCTTGGCTAGTCATGGCCGCTGCCTTTACTTTTATTTATTTTTATATGCCCAACACACGGGTCAACATTGGCTCCGCATTTATCGGGGGATTGATTACCGCCATTGCCTGGAAAGTGATGGGGTTGCTCTTCTCTTCATTTATAGCCGGATCAACCAGCCAGACAGCAATTTATTCAGCATTTGCGTCAGCCATTGCCTTCATGATCTGGCTGTATCTAGGCTGGCTGATGTTATTGATTGGTGCAAGTATTGCTTATTATCACCAGAACCCGCAAAACCAGCTATTTCGCAAAGATGAGTGGAAGATGAGTGCTGCCGAAAAAGAACGACTGATTCTGACCATCAGCTTTATGGTGGCGCAACGGTTCGCAGCGGCTGAGTCAAGCTGGGATGCTAAAGGTATTGCCTTGCACTTAGGTGTTCCCACCAACGTCGTTGAGGCGTGTTTTGATAAACTGGCGGCGGTTGGATTTCTTGTAAAGACATTGGAAAATCCACAACGAGTCATGCCAACAAAGCCACTGGATCAATTAAACGTCAGTGACATTGCGGGAAAGATTCACCGGCTTTATCCATCAGAAGTTGCGCAGTTCAAGGTGTTGCGCCCGGAAATGGTCGTTGAGCGTTACCTTCAGGAACGAGAGCAACTCATTAAGGAGAGTTTTGGTGATTTAAACTACGAAACATTTGTACGCGCTTCATAAATCACCAAGAGCATGATAATTACCGTAAAATCCAGTGTTGCGGGTACAAACCACACAATGGCACATCAGCAATCCTCTCTCAAGGAGAGTATACTGACACTAGGAGCCTGACCGAGAATAGCGCCCGTAGCGAGGATTACGAGAAATTGAGGATAAAAATTTCTGCTTCTGAGGATAATAGTGGGGCTATTTGACG
>NZ_JAVLSP010000022.1:0-43395 GCF_031528575.1 Candidatus Sororendozoicomonas aggregata | reverse complement strand
TTGCGCGAATAGTTGACCTATTTAAGCAAATTCATCGGAAAATATGGCCGCTCTTTCTGGATTTCAGGCCGAAATTGCCTTAAGTCCGACAGGCTCCTACTGTTCATTGCTGCTATCAGATTACAGATAGCGAGAGCCATGGGGTTAATACGTAACGGGTGCCAGCGAAGACGCTTTAACCCGCTTTTTAAAAGAATGCGTGTGCTGAACGAGTTGGAGATTGCTTGAAATAAAAGTTTGCGCAAATTAAATAATAATCTCACTCTTCAGTTACTCATTCCTTTTTCTCAAATCAACAGTTTACTCAATATTTTTCATTTAGTAGCCCCCAGGTATGATATTTAATTTGTTGGGTTTAGTTATTAGAATTGCAAACGCCATAAAGTTCTCAGGGTTTTCTATCATTTTTATAGTGGGTCTAAAGCCTAACGGCTTATACCATGTAAACCTGCCCACAATATTTCCTGTATCCATGTTTGTTACCTTAAAATTCTGAGTACTTTTGTGATTCAGACAACTCCCTGCAGCAGAATAATGTATGCCTATTTTAAAACAGCGTTTACTGTAACGGACAGTTTGTGAAATGGGACTATACACTCCGATCATGCAGTAACCTTTGCCCTCAGCTTCAACTTTATAGCCGTTTTTTGAGTAATAGGGATGATGTGGAGGTATTAGATTTTTAATTTGAATAATAGTATTTAAGCCATAAGCGTTACCTATGATGGATAAGCTCAAGAGGCCAGTAAAAAAAATAAACGATTGGTTTACCATGAATTTTCTGACTCGTGATTGATATTTCTTGTGCATGATATACACCTACCGTTCATTGCTGCTATCAGATGACAGATAGCCAGAGCCATGGGGTTAATACGTAACGGGTGCCAGCGAAGACGTTTTAACCCGCTTTTTAAAAGAATGCGTGTGCTGAACGAGTTGTAGGTTGCTTGAGGTAAAAAGTTTGTAGCCATTAAATGACAACCTTAATCTTCAGTCACTTATTCCTCTTTCTCAAATCAACAGTTTACTCGGAATTATCCTCTAAATTGTTATTGCTACACTTGAGATTCAATTTGTCAGGCTTATTCATTTTACCCGTCGCTTCTACCATAAAGTTGCCAGGATTGTTAATTATATATATTTGCGGTCCACCCTGTGGTACCGACCACATACAATGAAATACGCCCGCAGTATTATTTGTGTCATTATTTCTCACCTCAAAGCGCGCCGAATTGAATTCGCGGTGCGCACAATCCCCGGTGGTACGATAATTTATTCTAATGTGTTGCCCAGAGGAGCCACCATAAATGGCAGTGTATGACTTTGGATTCACTGAGGCAACGCAGTGACTTTTGCCGTCATTTATAACGGTATAGCCTTTTTTTGAGTAATGTGGGTGATTTGGAGGTATTAGATTTACAATATAAACAACAGTATTTATGCTATAAGCGTTGCTGATGATGGATAAGCTCAACAGGCCAGTAAAAAAAATAAATGACTTGTTCGCCATGAATTTTCTGACTCGTGATTGATGCTTCTTGTACATGAGATACACCTACCGTTCATTGCTGCTATCAGACTACAGATAGCAATAGCCGTGGGGTTAATACGTCACTGGTGCCAGCGAAGACGCTTTAACCCGCTTTTTAAAAGAATGCGTGTGCTGAACAGGCTGTAAATTGCTTGAGGTAAAAGGTTTTCACCCATTAAATGACAACCTCGATTTTCAGTCACTCATTCTGTCCTGTCAAATCAATATTTCACTCAACATTGTTCCCTCTATATAGCTTAAGATTCAATTTGTTGTTCACATTGGTTTTAAGTCCCGTTACATTCACTATAAAGTTGTCAAGGTTTGTTGATATTTGCAGATATCCAATTTTTTCTTTGGAATCATGCCATTTAAATCTGCCCACAATCTTTCCTGTATCATTGTTTATTATCTTAAAATTTTGATAGCTTCCAAGTCCTAAACAGGGAGGTAAACTATGTATAGGATATACGCCTATTTTACCATAGGGCGCACCATAAATGGCGGTGTATGAGGTTGGAGACACTCCGAACATGCAGCAACCCTTGCCAACAGGTTCAATTTTGTAGCCTTTTTTTGAGTAATGTGGCTGACTTGAAGGTATCATATTTTTAACTGAAACATAGGTATGGATATCGCCATAAGCGAAATCTGTGACGGATAAGCTCAACAGGCTAGTAAAAAAAATAAATGACTTGTTCGCCATGAATTTTCTGATTCGTGATTGATGCTTCTTGTACATGATGGATTCCTACTGTTCATTGCTGCTATCAGATGACAGATAGCGAGAGCCATGGGGTTAATACGTCACTGGTGCCAGCGGAAGCGTTAACCCGCTTTTTCAGAGGATAAGTGTGCTGAGCAAGGTGTAGATTGCTTGAAGTAAAAGGTTTTCACCCATTAAATGACAAGCTCGATTTTCAGCCACTCATTCCCCCTCTCACATCAATGTGTCGCTCGGAGTTGTCCCCTAAATGATCATCAATAGTTAGTGTTGAAATTTAATTTGTTCTCCTGATCTCTATCTTTAAGTTTCGTTACATCCACCATAATTTTTCCAGGATTTTGATACAGAGTTACATAATTCCTTTTATTATATTGGTATGAATGCACCCATTTGATTTTGGCCACAACCTTTCCTGTATCATTGTTAATCACGTTAAAATTATGCGTTGCAAAAAGTTCTCCACAACCCACGTCCCCCCAATCGTCATTATATTTTATGTTTATTTTACCATAGGGGGCACCATACATGGCTGTGTATGACGTTGGACTCAGATGCTTAATGCAGTCCCCAGATCCAATGCTTTTAACTGTATAGCCTTTTTTTGAGTAATAGGGGTTATTTGGAGATATATTATTTTTGACTGAAAGAGAGCCATCCAAGCTATAAGCGAAATCTGTGACGGATAAGCTCAACAGGCCAGTAAAAAAAATAAATGACTTGTTCGCCATGAATTTTCTGATTCGTGATTGATGCTTCTTGTACATGAGATACACCTACCGTTCATTGCTGCTATCAGACTACAGATAGCGATAGCCATGGGGTTAATACGTCACTGGTGCCAGCGAAGACGCTTTAACCCGCTTTTTAAGAGAATGAGTGTGCTGAACAGGCTGTAAATTGCTTGAGGTAAAAGGTTTTCACCCATTCAATGACAACCTCGATTTTCAGTCACTCATTCTGTCCTGTCAAATCAATATTTCACTCAACATTGTTCCCTTTATATAGCCCAGCCCTAAGATTCAATTTGTTGTTCACATTGGTTTTAAGTCCCGTTGCATTCACTATAAAGTTGTCAGGGTTTGTTGATATTTCCAGATATCCACCTTCGGACTCATACGATTTAAACCTGCCCACAATCTTTCCTGTATCATTATTTATTACCTTAAAATATTGATAGCTTCCAAATCCCCAACAGTGAGGTGGACCATCTCTATAATGTACGCCTATTTTAACATAGGGTGCACCATAAATGGCGGTGCATGAGGTTGGGTGATACACTCCGACCATGCAGTGACCCTTGCCATCAGGTTCAATTTTGTAGCCTTTTTTTGAGTAATGTGGCTGACTTGAAGGTATCATATTTTTAACTGAAACATAGGTATGGGTATCGCCATAAGCGTTATCTATGACGGATAAGCTCAACAGGCCAGTAAAAAAAATAAATGACTTGTTCGCCATGAATTTTCTGACTCGTGATTGATGCTTCTTGTACATGATGGATTCCTACTGTTCATTGCTGCTATCAGATGACAGATAGCGAGAGCCATGGGGTTAATACGTCACTGGTGCCAGCAGAATCTTTAACCCGCTTTTTAAAAGAATAAGTGTGCTGAACAGGCTGTATATTGCTTGAGGTAAAAAGTTTGTAGCCATTAAATGACAAGCTCGATTTTCAGTCACTCGTTCCCCCTCTCAAATCAATATGTCGCTCGGCGTTTTCCCCTAAATGTTCATCAATGGCTAATCCTGAGGTTTAATTTGTTGTTCTGATCTTTTTTATATTTCGCTACAACCACCATAAAGTTGCCAGGATTTTTATACAGAGTTATATGATCCCCATCAACTCTGAATGAATGCCCCCATCTGAAGTTGCCCGCAACCTTTCCTGTATCATTGTTAATCACGTTAAAATTTTTCGATGCAAAAAAATTTTTACAAGACTCGTCCCCCACATCGTAAAAGTTTATGCCTATTTTACCATAGGCGGCACCATACACGGACGTGTATGACGTTGGATGCACATGCTTAATGCAGGTACCAGTGCCAACGCTCTGAACTGTATAGCCTTTTTTTGAGTAATAGGGGTTTTTCGAAGGTATGTTATTTTTGACTGAAACAGAGGTATTCCAGCTATAAGCGTTACCTGTGAGGGATAAGCTCAACAGGCCAGTAAAAAAAATAAATGACTTGTTCGCCATGAATTTTCTGATTCGTGATTGATGCTTCTTGTACATGAGATACACCTACCCTTCATTGCTGCTATCAGACTACAGATAGCGAGAGCCATGGGGTTAATACGTAACGGGTGCCAGCGAAGACGCTTTAACCCGCTTTTTAAAAGAATGAGTGTGCTGAAAAAGGTGTAAATTGCTTGAGGTAAAAGGTTTTCACCCATTCAATGACAAGCTCGATTTTCAGTCACTCATTCCCCCTCTCACATCAATGTGTCGCTTGGAGTTGTCCCCTAAATGATCATCAATAGTTAGTGTTGAAATTTAATTTGTTCTCCTGATCTCTATCTTTAAGTTTCGTTACATCCACCATAATTTTTCCAGGATTTTGATACAGAGTTACATAATCCCTCCTATCATATTGGTATGAATGCGCCCATTTGATTTTGGCCACAATCTTTCCTGTATCATTGTTAATCACGTTAAAAATCTGCGTCGCAAGAAGTGTGTCACAAGAATCAGCATCCGCAAAATCGTCATAATATTTTATGTTTATTTTACCATAGGGGGAACCATACATGGCGGTGTATGACGTTGGATTCAGATGCCTAATGCAGCCCCCAATGCCAACGCTTTTAACTGTATAGCCTTTTTTTGAGTAATAGGGGTTATTTGGAGGTATGTTATTTTTGACTGAAAGAGAGCCATTCAAGCTATAAGCGAAATCTGTGACGGATAAGCTCAACAGGCCAGTAAAAAAAATAAATGACTTGTTCGCCATGAATTTTCTGACTCGTGATTGATGTTTCTTGTACATGATATACACCTACTGTCATTTATTAACAAAAAGTTATCTTAAAAGTCACAACCTGTTAACATCGCGAGAACATATATAAAATACCATTGTTGCTTGATAATAAACGGAGTCAGACTTTTACTATCTGCTCAATGTACTAACCCATGGAGCAGAGGAGGTGAGCGAGTTCTGACCCTTTCTCTGGAGCATCGGGTGCAGGGTTTGGTAATACGGCAATTCATCTTGAATACTTGAATCAGATAATGGACCAACCAGTGATATAAGGCTTGCTCGACTAAAGGAATGAGTCAGCAGACAACGTTTTCACCTCTAGGAACCTGTCGGGCTTAAGCTTTCGAGTATAAAATTCAGTAAAGCGAGTCAGGTTTTTCGATGGATTTGTGCGAATAGTTGACCTGTTTAAGCAAATTCATCGGAAAATATGGCCGCTCTTTCTGGATTTCAGGCCGAAATTGCCTTAAGTCCGACAGGCTCCTGGCCTTAGCCTTTATGGTGCCCAATCCTGAAATTTAACGCGTTTTTCATATCGCTTGGAAAATTCGTTGAATCCACCATCAAATGGTTATAACCCCTCATGTTATATATACGGGTCAACCCCAGCATGCTTTATCCATTCAAATGTGCCCACGAGTTTTCCTGTGTCATTGTTTGTCACCTTAAATTTCTGAGTGCTTTTATCGTCCCAACACACACCTGAAGACTTAAAATGTATGCCTATTTGACCATAGCCTCGATCATAAAGGGCAGTGTGTGAAGACGGACTATATACTCCGATCATACAATAACCCTTGCCCATAGCTTCAATTTTATAGCCATTTTTTGAGTAATAGACGTGATGTGGAGGTATTAGATTGATGATTGAAATCTCGGTATTTCTGCCATAAGCGTTACCTAAGGCGCATAAACTCAAGACGCCAGTAAAAAATACAAAGGACTGGTTTGCCATGCACTTTCTGAGCTGTAGCTGTAGTAGAGGCTTTTTGCACATGATAGACTCCTGTTGTTTATTACTGCCAACAAGTCATCTTAAAAATCATCCACTGTGAGTGTTATGAATATATATATAAGACTATTGTTGCTTGATTATAGCCCCAGGCAGGCTCCTAGAGCCTCTTTAGCAAGGGTTCGCACTAAGGCCATTCATGTCTGGTACTTGAATGGTTGATAACTAACAACTAGCGATATCGGTTTGCTCGGCTGAAGGAATTAGCAAGTAGACAACACCTGTCCTTTGAATATTCCCTGTACAGGTGATGAGATACCGACCATTGCGACACTTCTGTAAAAAGCAAATTAAACAGCGGCAACCTGACATTCAGAAGTGGGCAAGTTATGAGAATAATATTGTTTTCAGAGTAATATAAAAACACGAAAGTGCAAGGCCGTTATGTGATGCGCAATGAAAAGTGTACGGGGTATTACCACTAGGAGCCTGTCGGGCTTAAGCTTTCGAGCATGAAATTCAGTAGGGCGAGTCAGATTTTTCGATGGATTTGTGCGAATAGTTGACCTATTTAAGCAAATTCATCGGAAAATATGGCCGCACTTTCTCGCATTTTCTCGCATTTTCTGGATTTCAGGCCGAAATTGCCTTAAGTCCGACAGGCTCCTGGCCTTAGCCTTCATGGTGCCCAGTCCTGAAATTTAACCTGTGTTTCATATCGAATGGAAGATGCGTTACATTGAACATCAACCATCTATCACCCTTTATGTTATGTATATACGGGTTATCCCCTGCCTCCTTTTTCCATTCAAATGTGCCCAGGAGTTTTCCCGTGTCATTGTTTGTCACCTTAAATTTCTGAATGCTGTCCCTGAATGCACACCCCCATGCAGACTTATAATGTATGCCTATTTGACCATAGGGTTTACCATAACGGGCGTTGAGTGAATGGCGATTATATACTCCGATCATGCACTGGCCCTTGCCCATAGGCTCAATTTCATAGCCCTTTTTTGAGTAATACGGGCTATCTGGAGATATTAGATTTTTAATGGAAATTTCGGTATTTCTGCCGTAAGCGTTACCTAAGACGCATAAACTCAAGACGCCAGTAAAAAATACAAAGGACTTGTTTGCCATGCAAGTTCTGAGCTGTAGTAGAGGGTTTTTGCGCATGATAGACTCCTGCCGTTTATCGAATAGTTCAGGATTAAAGCCCCCACCAGGCTCCTGGCTTGGTGGAGCAAGCAACCACAGGCATTTTGGCGCTTTGCCTCGAAGATTGTGTCGTTTAGGTGGCGTTCACTCGCCACCTGAAACGTGTGGAGCGAAGCGACATCCTTTTTGACTGGGGGATTGATGTCAACCTGAAGAGACGTTAAGGGACTTTTCCAGAGCATGAGCCGTGCTGAGCAAATGACAGAATGCTCGAGGAAAATAGTTTGCGCTATTTTGAACAATACCGGTTTTCAGCCACTTATTCCACCAATCCAATCAACATGTCATTCGATAGTGTTCCCTTTATGGTGCCCACACCTGAAGTTTAATTTGTTGCTCGAATCGTTTTTATGACCCGTTACATCCACCATAAAGTTTCCAGGATTGTCTATCATATCTATACGCGGATCAGCCCCTGTATTCTTATACCAGGTAAACGTGCCCACAACATGGCCGGAATCCCTGTCTATCACCTTAAAATCCTGGAAGCTGTCCCACACTTGACACCACCCTGAAGACTTAAAATGTATGCCTATTGTCCCATACCCTTCACCATAAATGGCAGTGTGTGAATAGGGGCTGTATATTCCAATCATGCACTGACTTATGCCATCAGGGACAATTCTAAAGCCGTGTTTTGAGTAATGGGGGTGATGTGGAGAGATTAAATTTTTAATGGAAATTTCGGTGTTTCTGCCGTAAGCGTTACCTAAGACGCATAAACTCAAGACGCCAGTAAAAAAAAACGACTTTTTTGCCATGATTTTTTTAACGCGTAATAGAGACTTCATGTTCATGATATACTCCTGTTTTACTTCTCAAATAAACATTTAATCGAAATTGGCCCCTGAATGTTTGCTACACTTTAGATTTAACGCGTTGGGTTCAGAAGGAAGACCTGTTATATCCACCATAAAGCTATCAGGATTTTCCTGAAATATTATATACGGCTTTTTCTTCTTGGCTGGAGGCGGAAGACGGTCTGCTTTCTTTTTCCATTGAAGCGTGCCGACAACTTTTCCAGTATCATTGTTTATCACGATAAAGTTCTGCGAGCTGTCCTTGAATGCGCAGCCCAAAGAAGACTTATAATGTATACCGACAAAACAAAAGCCGTCACCATTAGCGACAGTGCATTTATGGGGACCATACACTCCCAACATGCACGAACCATGACCACTGGCTTTCAGTGTAAAGCCTTTTTTTGAGTAATAGGGTTGACCCTGGGGGATTGCGTCTTTCATTAAAAGAAAGGCATCTTTACTATAAGCGTTGTCTAAGGCGCATAAGCTCAACACGCCAGTAAAAAATACAACCGATTTGTTTGCCATGCACTTTCTGAACTGTAATAAAGGCTTTTTGCGCATGATAGACTCCTGCCGCTTATCGAATAGTTCAGGATTAAAGCCCCCACCAGGCTCCTGGCTTGGTGGTGTAAGCAACCGCGGGCATTGCGGCGCTTTGCCTTGAGGGTCGTGTCGCTTAGGGGGCGTTCACTGGCCACTTATTCCGCCAACCCAATCAATATGTCATTCGATTTTGTTCCCTTTATGGGTGCCCACACCTGAGATTTAATTCGCCTTGCGCATCGGTTTTATGACCCGTTACATCCTCCATAAAGCCTCCAGGATTGTTTATTTCTATTATATCTATACGCGGATCAGCCGCTACCGGCTTATACCAAGAAAACGTGCCCACAACACGGCCGGAATCTTTGTTTATCACAGCAAATTCCTGGGAGCTGAAATCCCCTATACACGACAACCCTGAAGACTTAAAATGTATGCCTATTTTCCCATACCCTTTACCATAAATGGCAGTGTGTGAAGAGGGGCTGTATACTCCGATCATGCAATGACCTGAGCCATAAGGGACAATTTTAAAGCCTTTTTTTGAGTAACTGGCGTAGTACTGTGGAGAGATTAGATTTTTAACATAAAGTTCGGCATTTCTGCCGTAAGCGTTACCTAAGACGCATAAACTCAAGACGCCAGTAAAAAAAAACGACTTTTTTGCCATGAATTTTTTAACGCGTAATAGAGACTTCATGTTCATGATATACTCCTGTTTCACTTCTCAAATGAACATTTTAATCAAAATTGACCCGTGAATATTTGCTACACTTTAGGTTTAATGCGTTGGGTTCAGAAGAATGACCTGTTATATCCACCATAAAGCTATCAGGATTTGCCTGAAATATTATATACGGCTTGTTCTTCTTACCTGGAGGCGCAAGACGATCTTCTTTCTTTTTCCATTCAAACGTGCCGACAACTTTTCCAGTATCATTGTTTATCACGATAAAGTTCTGCGAGCTGGCATTGAATGCGCACCCTCCTGAACACTTATAATGTATGCCGACATAACAAAAGCCGTCACTATTAGTGACAGTGCATTTATGGGGACCATACACTCCCAACATGCACGAACCATGGCCACTGGCTTTTAGTGTAAAGCCTTTTTTTGAGTAATGTGGTTGACCCTGAGGGATTGCGTCTTTCATTAAAAGAAAGGCATCTTTGCTATAAGCGTTGTCTAAGGCGCATAAGCTCAACACGCCAGTAAAAAAAACAACCGATTTTTTTGCTATGAACTTTCTGACTTGTAATAGAGACTTCATACTCATAATTTGCTCCTACTGCCCAATTTTTATACCTAGGAGCCTGACCGAGAATAGCGCCCGTAGCGAGGATTACGAGAAATTGAGGATAAAAATTTCTGCTTCTGAGGATAATAGTGGGGCTATTTGACGAAGAAGCAGGAATTTTTAGACCAATTTATCGCAACCGCAGTAGGGCAGTCTATTCTCGGACAGGCTCCTAGCACACGGTCTGCGTTTTTTTCCATGTAAGGGTGCCGACAGCTTCTCCAGTATCGTTGTTTATCACGATAAAATTCTGGGTACTTCTGGCGAATTCACACTGAACGGCTGTCCGTTCAATCTTTTTTAGTCATGAAATTCAATGCGTTGGGTTCAGAAGAAAAACCCGTTACATCCACCATAAAGTCGTCAGGGTTTTCTTTGATGTTTATAGTTGGATTATGTCCCGCCCGTTTTATCCATTTAAGCGTGCCGACAACTTTTCCAGTATCATTGTTTATCACGATAAAATTCTGGGTACTTCTGGCGAATCCACAATGAAGGGCAGAAGCATAATGTACGCCGACATGACAAAAGTCATCACCATTTCTGGAAGTGCATTTAGGGGGACCATAAACTCCCAACATACACGTACCATGACCACTGGCTTTCAGTGTATAGCCTTTTTTTGAGTAATGTGGTTGAATTTGGGGGATTGTATCTTTCATGTAAATACGGGCGTTATTGCAATAAGCGTTGCCCATGATGATCAGGCTCAAGACGCCAGTAAAGAAAACAAACGATTTGCTTGCCATGGACTTTCTGACTCGCAATAGAGACTTAACACTCATGATATACTCCTATCGTCCATTACTACCAAGAAGCCATCTAAAAATCATATTCTTTTGACATCAGGAGAACGGGCATAAAAATTGTTGTTGCGTGTGATCTTAATCAGAGGCAAAGGTTTACTATCAGTTCTTCCTGCTAACCCGTTGAGAGGGTGTCACAAAAAGGTTGTCACAAAAAGGTTAAATACACTTGTCTGAGCCTTTTCTGTCCTTCTTGCGAAGGCAGGAATCCGTTGTCAGCGCTGACGCCAACGCTTTACAGGTATGACGAAAGTGGAGGTGATTGCCAGTCTATAGCACTTTTGCGACACCCTGGTTGAGTAGTGGGGGGGAGCGCTGGCTTTTTTCTCAGGCCATCCAGCGCAAGGTTTCGCACTACAGCAATTCATATCAAGTACTCTAATGATTGATAATACCCAGCCTGTGATATCCGGCTTGTTCGACTCAAGGAGTTATTCGTCGATCGGCGTTTTGTTTTTGCTCACTGGCTGTACAAAAAAATAAAACACGGAATTTTGCATTACATACACAAAGAATAAGAAGAATACAAAGAGGAAAATAAACGACAATGATTTTGTATTCAGAAGTTGGCTGGTTTTGAAAGTACATAAATAATGGGAAAAAATCTGTAATGAGAATAATATAGAATCATGAAAATGCAAACCGTTATTTGGGGGAACAATGAAATATCCGGGCTAGGAGCCTGACCGAGAATAGCGCCCGTAGCGAGGATTACGAGAAATTGAGGATAAAAATTTCTGCTTCTGAGGATAATAGTGGGGCTATTTGACGAAGAAGCAGGAATTTTTAGACCCATTTATCGCAACCGCAGTAGGGTAGTCTATTCTCCGACAGGCTCCTAGGAGCCTGTCGGACTTATTTGATGGCGGTATAAGTAGACAGGTGTTTTATAAAGATCACCGGCTGTGATGATGTGTTCGGGAAGCCAGCCAGGTAGCTGGAAGGTATGGCTGATTACCCAACAGTTCTCAGGCAATTGTGACTTCAGTTGTATCGCCAGCCGCTGCATACCTTTGGTGTAAAGATAGCATACGACCAGTCCCGCCTGTGACAAATTGACGGTAAAAATATCTTCAGCGGTGATGGTGGTGCCCTTGGTGCAATAACAGTTTTTCACCAGTTTTGAAAAGGCGCGTGGCAGTGGTGATCGTTCATGACCAAACAGGCGGTGTTGTGGATAATGACTGCTCAGCAGAGGCAGTAAATGCCCCCAGCCAGCCCCCAGTTCGTGGATTTCCCCTCTCACGCGGTCAGCGCAAGGCAGCATTTGGCTCAGTGCCTTTTTAACTGAATGGGATGTGGGCGTCGGTGTAATACCGAGGCGCAGACTCCAGAGAACCAGTGAAAAACAGCATACCAGCAGACTTGCGACTATTATCAGTTTAAGTAATGCAGTGGCATCCAATGCGATGGCTCCTTGTTTCCAGTGCTCTGTATTGCCAGCTCCTTAGCCCACCATGTATAAGCCTTTTTCCTGCCTCAGGATTATCACCGTTATTTTTCAGGCTTGTGAGCGACCGAGTAGTAACAGGGCGGGATCACCAGGCTTCCAGTATACCGCTCTTATCAAGGCGTGTCATAGGGGGAGTCCACCGCTTTTCTTCAGTTAAACCGAACCACCTTGCCCTGGTGAAAATTCTGCTTTGTTGATATGGAACAGCTTCTCCCGCACGCTTTTTTTGTAATTAGAAGGCGTTATTTGGCAATGCTTGAAAAAAAGGCGGGAAAAATAGTCCGGGTCATTGATGCCTACCATCATACCAATATCGGCAATACCAAGGTTAGAATCTTTCAGGAGCGCTTTCGCCTGTCTTATGCGACAGTGGGCCAAATAGACCATGGGCGTACAGGTGGTAGCCTGTTTGAAGCGTCGGCTCAGAGTGCGAGGGTGCAAGCCGGTATAGTCAGTCATGGTTTTTAGTGTAATCGCGCTGGCATAATTAATGTCCAGCCACTCTTGTAACTGAATAACGGACTCGTCCTGATGAGCGCGCGCGTCTTTTTCTGTGAACCCGTTATCTTCAAAGGATTTTCTGATTTCATGGGAAAACTGCTGCTCAACCTTTGCTGCGACGGTAGAACCCATAGTGAGCTTGATGATATGCACCATTAAATCTGCCATGGAGTTAACGCTGCCGGCACAGTAGATACGATTGGAGCACGTCATTAAATGATGGGGTTTAAAATGCACCAGAGGGTATTGATGTTGCAGGCGCTTGAGGTAGAACCAATGCGTTGTCGCGGGCTGGTTGTTGAGAAGGCCGGCTTCGGCCAGAAAGGTAACGCCCGTTCCCCCCACGGCAAAAAAGGGCTGACCGGACTGTTGTTGCCGTAACCAGCGCAGTAATGCCGTGTGACGGCGAACCTGGGGAATAGGATTACGCCAGAGGGCGGGTACCAGAATCAGGTCTGCCTGTCCGGTATCGTGATAGCAGGTATCAGGCGTCAGCATGAGGCCACCTGTCGTTTTTACCGGTGAGAGCGTTTCAGCGCATAGAATGATCTTCAGTGTTTTGTGGTGATGGGTCAGGGCACAATAGGCGCGGGCAGCTTCCAGCATTTCCAATGGCAGAGTAATGCTGGTGGCAATCATACGGGGTACCAGTGGAATGGCGATGGTTGACAGTGATGGCAAAGGTGTTTGTGAGGCGGTCATGTTGTCTTAAATATCGGGTCTTTTATCTTCTTTGTCCAGTTTAGACCATGTAAGAGATCTTAAACTACTCTATATTCATTTTTTACTCCATATTCCATAAACGCTACAGGGAGTTGTCACTTGTCCAGATTACCCGTTATTGTTGCCCAAGGTGGTGTCAGTCCTGCTGGCCGGACATCCGGCTTTCATGGGTATCGTCGCCTGGTTATTGATGCGCTGTCGACACAGGACAGGCAGCGGACACTCCAGTCACTGTCCGCGCTGACTGGCGCTTCTCCAGAAACGCCAGATGACACGCTGTTGTCCCGCAGCCTGATTCGCAGGCTCGATAACTCACAGTTTGACCGTGACGCGTTGTACTACCATCACCCCGCAACGGTAACCGGTGACTCGGTTATGGTGATGGCTGAACGGGGTTTACCTGATCGGTTGCCGGAAAACTGGGAAATAACAAAAAAGGAAGCCGGGCAGGTATATGTGAAAGTAAAAGGGCAACAGAGGGTGATGATGCCAGCCTGTCGCCCGTCTGTGGTGAATGCCGCGGGGCAGCTGCCCAGTGGATTTCAGCCTGAGTCCTTGTACCAGTCACGGCATCATCCACGCTCATTGGCAATGACGGTATTTGGCGCGTCGGACGCCATTGGCTCTTCAGGACTGGACTGGAGTGATTTAAAAAGGCGGTTATCCCCGGATGAAATAGCCGTTTACGCCGGTAGTGCCATGAGTCAGCTCGACTATAACGGCAATGGTGGTATGTTACAGGCTCGTTTACTGGGTAAACGGGTGACGTCCAAGCAATGCCCCCTCGGTTTTGCTGAAATGTCCGCCGATTTTATTAACGCGTATATTTTAGGCTCCCTGGGGGCGACAGGTACCAGTATGGGGGCTTGCGCGACCTTACTGTATAACCTGGAGCAAGGCGTGGCGGATATTTGCCGTGGCAAAAGACGCCTGGTGGTTGTGGGTAACAGCGAAGCCCCTATTACGCCTGAAATTATGGAAGGTTATAGCATGATGGGAGCGCTGGCCAGCGACGAGGCGCTGCGTAAACTGGATAACCTCAGCAGTGATGATCCTTTGGATTTACGCAAAGCCTGTCGTCCTTTTGGCAATAATTGCGGGTTTACCATTGCCGAATCGGCGCAGTATTTCGTGCTGATGGATGATCAGCTGGCTATGGAGTGTGGTGCTGAAATCCTGGGGGCTGTCGGAGATGTCTTTATTCATGCTGATGGCTATAAGAAATCCATTTCAGCGCCAGGGGCGGGTAATTATCTGACCGTGGCAAGGGCAGCGGCATTAGGCCGGGCTATTGCCGGTGAAGAAGCCTTGCGTCAACGCAGCTTCCTTCAGGCACACGGTACCGGCACACCACAAAACCGGGTGACTGAATCCCATATTATGGACCAGGTGGCGCGCGCTTTTGGTATTAACTCCTGGCCGCTTTCGGCAGTGAAAAGTTATGTTGGTCACTCCCTGGGAGCAGCAGCGGGAGACCAGATAATGTCAGCCCTTGGTATATGGCGTTATGGGCTGATTCCGGGTATTCAAACCATTGAAGCGCTGGCAGATGATGTTCATGCCGACTCGCTGAATATTCTTATGGCGCACCAACACATCGATAAGGCCGCGATGGACCTGGGACTGATTAATGCTAAAGGGTTTGGGGGTAATAATGCGACGGCGCTGATGCTAAGCCCACAGTTGACAGAAAAAATGTTGCGTGCAAAGCATGGAAGGCGGGCGATCGCTCAGTGGCAAAAAACGCGTGAAGGCGTCGCGGAGCAGCAGGCTAGCTACGAGCGCCACGCGCAGGACGGGACGGCAACCCCTGTTTACCAGTTTGGAGTCAAGGTACTGGACGATATCCACCTGTCCATGACCAGTAGCCAGATTCGTGTGCCTGGTTATGGTAAGCCGTTGGATCTTGACGTTGAAAATCCGTTTTGGCAGTTTTAACAAGGGGAGCGGGCTAAACGTGTCATGTTCAGTTTTAAAATATCCAATCATCAAGGATGTCGCTTCGCTTCACATGCTTTAGGTGGTGAATGAGCGCCACCTAAGCAACACAACCTTCGAGGCAAAGCTTCGCGATGCCCGCGGTTGTTTCCTCCACCAAGCTAAAGCTCTGGTGGGGGTTTTGACCTTGCGCTATTTGATAAAATACGGGCCTGCTTTTATGTCCGTCCCCGCATGTCTTACACTGTTAATTTTCATGGGTATAGCATGGAGTCTTTCTGATGATGATAAAAAAGCACGCATTTCTCCCTTTAGTCATCTGCCTGGTTGTTCCTTTACCGGTGTTTGCGACAACAGCCGGGCGATTACAAATTGAGAATGCGCAAAGCAGCGAGATTACCTTGTACCCTGATAAAGCCCTGGTTAAGCAGAGCTTTGCTACCCTGCCTGACGATAAAGGTTCCCTGGTGCTCGATGACGTTGGGGAGGACTGGCAAGACAATAGCTTTTCCCTGGCGTATGTGGATGGAAGCCAGCGATACATTCCCAACAGTATCTGGTGGCGGCAGGATAGGCTTGACCGTGACGTCATCTACAGCAAGTTAGTAGGGCATTCTGTCGAACTGATGGGCGGTGGCATCAATGTGCCTGTTCAGGGTGAGCTGCTGGTGTATGGTGAGGGTATTGGTCTGGTTCAGGGCAATAATGGGCGACAGTATATCGTCGATTGGAACGACGCCCAGGGCGTGAGGATGGCGTCTCGGGAGACTATTTTTGCCGGTAAGGACTACGCTGATCGTATGGTTGCCGAGTTCGGTGATCAAAAACCACAGGGACAACTGCAGCTTTCCTATCTTACCCACTCGTTAAGTTATACCAGTTACTATCAGTTATCGAAAGAGGCTGACGGGCAATCACGCCTTGAGCGTCAGTTGATTGTAAAAAACAAGTCAAGGGTGGATTATAACAATCCCACTATCCGGCTGGTTTCTGGTAATACGAATGGAATAGCCAGCAACGCGCGTTCCATGAATGGTACGGTTGCATTATACAGCGCCGCGCAAAAGGATGAGCGGATGGGAGAGCTGATTGTTACGCCATTGGCAGGCATCAATAAGTTAGGGGGGCATACCAGTATCCAGCTGACACAGTATAAACAGGAAAAAATCAGCCTTGATAAACGCTATGTACTGGATGTTTATGGCAGGTCGTATAACAGTCAGCCTGCCAAGCTGGAAAATCCCCGAACCGTGTTGCGATTTAAAGCCGGTACTGACTTGCCGGCGGGGCGTTTGGAATTCTTTGAAACGAATAAAGCCGGCGCGACCTTACTCAGTGGCGGTACCTGGTTGCCAGCTACAGTCAAGGGTGATTATGCCCGGTTGATAATGGGCGAAGCGTTAACCGTCAGGGTGGCGCGTAAAAAAACGGATAACCAGCAAAAGGAGGGGCAGTGGCTCACTCGTTGGGAGATGACCGTGTATAATGACCAGAAAATTCCGGTGAAATTTATCCTGAATGAGCGTGATCGCAACTTGTTGACGTTATCAGACGTACAAGGTGGACAGCTTCACGGCACTGGTACGATTGAGGTAAAGGTGCCTGCCAAAGGTGAGCAAAAAGTGATGTATATTGCTACCTATGGTAAATCTTGACATCCTCCCCGACGTGAAGAGGGTGTCGCGAAACGCTGAAATACGCCCCGCGCCGTCATCCTGTACAGGGAATGTACAGGAACCACACGCTATGGAAGGCACTTCCTTATGGCATAGATCCCTTGCAATCCCTGTATGGGATGACGACGGAAAAAATTAAGCGTTTCGCGACACCCTCTATAAGTACGGATATAAGTACGGGGCTTTCCGCGCTTTTGGTAAATACCCGCTTGAAGCTTTTCCAAACCTCGTTTCCCACAACCGTTTTATGGAGCTGATCAAGCAATCATTGCTTCCTTTGACGGTCTATCTTAGCAGGCGCTGTATGGGGCAAGTTACAGGACTCGCGGCTTTTTCTATTAGTGATGAATCAAAAGATTCAAAAATGTGGATGACATCATGTATGGTCGTACCGGAAAAATTACCAGCTCACTTGTTAAGCAATCTTCCGTTATCTGCGATATATGCGGGAGAGTTTGTTATGATGAGGACGTTCTTGCTTATCACAATAAGATTGACCACCGGTTCTTTATTCAACAAGCAGCAACGAGAGGGGGGCCAGTAAGAGCATTCACTCGCCACCTGAAGCTTGTGGCGCCAAGCGACATTCTTTTTGTCTGCCCCAATTTTCGGATTTATCTCCTTACCCAAAAATGTGAATGATATCATGCCCAGATTCACTCCAAGCTCCGCAAGACCCTCAACAGCAAACCTCCAAGAAATCAGAAGTGATAGTCGTGATTTAACAATTATCAGAAGTAGTCGAATAACTGACGAAAGACCCCATTCAACTCAGCGTTTTCTCTGCGACAAATGCGGCAGATTTTTTGGTGATTTGGTTGAGCATGCTGATCATCGTGCAGCCGTTCACCGATTGACCAGGGATTTATTTCAAGCAGCAATTCATGGGTTTGTCGATCGTGTGGAATATCACTTATCAGCAGGAGCGGACATTAACGGCAAATGCGGTAAACACGGCAGCAAGAATGCTTTGATGCTCGCCGCTTTGCACGGAAATACCGCTGTGCTCCATCACTTGATTCACGCTGGCGCGGACCTTAATCAGGTTGATGATTATGGCCGGAGCGCGCTGGGATATGCCATATCAAGTTTCAGTTTGGCGAGTTTCAGTACACAAAAAGATATGGTTATCGCACTACTTCAGGCAGGCGCAAACCCGCTTATAGGGTCAGATCATCCGCCACCCATTATTCAGACAGCTGCCTTAAAGGGCGATGTTGAATTTGCCGAACAATGCATGACCCTCGGTGTCAAACTGCTGCCCTGGAAGCGGCTTAAGTATGGTAGAGATGTCTCTTATGAGACCAGCGTAGAATTCGACAAGCTGGTACGGACTCCCTTGCCACTGGAGAGGCTGGCGAGCCTTGTCATCAAGTCCCAGGTGAGCAAAGAAAACATAGCCGAATTACCCTTACCAACCCTTATAAAAGAAAAGTATTTAATGTAAGTTCGACGGTTTAAATCGTCATCGGGAGTCCTTGCGTTTGGCAAAAATCCGGGAAAGCGCTGATGAACTTTCGGGGGAGGTGCGAAGTACCCCTTGATGGCCGTATTTTTATTGACATTTGCATCGAAACAACACATTACTCATTCATTACTTTACGAACTCTCACCTAACAGGATAACGTCATATCTCTGGCATACCGTCGACAGCAAAAAAAACCGAGTGTAATTATGCTTGTTCCTTACGATGATAACTCCCTGTCCATTGGCAATACACCGTTGGTGAAGTTGAACCGCCTTGCTCCGGGGCACCGTATTTTTATGAAAATGGAGTCAAGGAATCCATTGAATTGTGTGAAGTGCCGTATTGGGGCCAGCATGATCTGGGATGCGGAAGCGTCGGGCCAGTTAAAGCCCGGTATTTCGTTGTTGGAGGCCACCAGTGGGAATACGGGCATTGCCCTGGCGTTTGTGGCCGCTTCACGGGGCGTGCCCTTGACATTGACCATGCCGGCATCAATGAGCCTTGAGCGACGCAAAATCCTGAAAGCCTTCGGGGCGACACTGGTGTTGACAGAGGCCGCCAAAGGCATGAATGGTGCCGTGGCCAAAGCAGAAGCCATTGCCGCGGATAACCCAGGCAAGTACCTGATTTTGCGACAGTTTGAAAATCCGGCTAACCCGCGTATTCATGAACAGACCACGGGGCCGGAAATCTGGAATGGCCTTGAGGGGGATATTGATGTGTTTGTGGCGGGTGTCGGTACCGGTGGTACGATAACAGGCGTATCGCGTTATCTGAAAAATATTCGCAAAAAAGCGGTAGTCTCTATTGCCGTGGAGCCAGAGGCTTCGCCGGTCATTACCCAGACCATGGCCGGAAAAGAAGTAAAGCCGGCGCCCCATAAAATACAGGGGATAGGCGCGGGTTTTGTTCCTGAGAATCTGGATTTGTCATTGCTCGATCAGGTTGAGCGGGTATCGAATGAAGAGGCCATCGCTACAGCGCACCGACTGATGAAAGAAGAAGGCGTGCTGTCCGGTATTTCCGGCGGCGCCGCGGTTGCTGCGGCACTGCGGGTGGCTGAGCAACCACGATACAAGGGTAAAACGATTGTGGTGGTGGTGCCTGATTCTGGCGAACGGTATTTGTCGTCTGCCTTGTTTGAGGGGGTATTTTCTGAGAATGAAACGGTGCAGTAACGAAGTGTCTGGGGTATGGGCGTAAACCAAAACCCACTTGAAAATACCCCTGCCGTTGATGATTTTAACGTGACAACCAGAAGTACCCATGGGCCTGCGTTATCAAATGCGCTTTGGTTTAAGCAACAAAGTCAATAAAGCGCAGGCTCCCGGGGTCACTGTGTTGTTATCATCTTGGAAAGCGAAATTCACTTCGTGGCAGATTCTCCCTTGTGCCGAATGACGACGCCAAGGTTATTAACGCTTAACTGTACTGCTATGCTTGGAGCCTGTCGGACTTTGCGATTGTCTTAAGTCCGACAGGCTCCTTGGGGCCGTGAAAAAGAAATAAGGAAAGAGGTAGCATGATGACCTATCAAATTGCCATTATTGTGTTTGTGCTCCTGGTGATTATCCTGATTGCTCGTGGGGTAAAAATGGTTCCGCAGGGGTATAACTATACCGTTGAGCGTTTTGGAAAATACACGCGGACGCTGCCGGCAGGGTTACATGTGATTGTGCCGTTGATTGACGCTATTGGGCAGAAAATTATTATGATGGAACAGGTTCTGGATGTGCCGCCCCAGGAAGTGATTTCTGCTGATAACGCTCAAGTAACAACAGATGCCGTTTGTTTTTTTCAGGTGCAGGATCCGGTGAAAGCCTCTTACGAAGTAAATCACCTTACCCGGGCCATGCAAAATCTGGTGATGACCAATATACGAGCGGTGCTCGGTTCCATGGAGTTGGATGATATGCTTTCCAACCGTGACAAGATCAATAGTCAGCTGTTGCATAAGGTGGATGAGGCTACCGACCCCTGGGGTGTTAAAGTGACCCGTATTGAGCTGCGGGATATCGCGCCGCCCGCTGATCTGGTGGAATCCATGGCCCGGCAAATGAAAGCTGAACGGGAAAAGCGCGCCCAGATACTGGAAGCTGAAGGTGCCAAGGAAGCTGCCATTAATGTCGCGCAAGGGGAAAAACAGGCACAGATTTTAAAGGCGGAAGGTGAGCTTGAGGCAGCCCGGCGCCAGGCAGAAGCACGGGAACGTTTAGCTGAGGCGGAGGCAAAGGCAACTGATGCTGTCTCTAAAGCTATTGCCGAAGGCGATCCGCGAGCTATCAATTACTTTATTGCCCAAAAATATGTGGATGCCTTGAAGGATGTTGCCTCTGCTAATAATAATAAAGTCATTATGATGCCCCTTGAGGCGGGCAATGTGATTGGTGCGCTGGCAGGTATTAAAGAGTTGGTGGGTGAGGCCAGGGCAACGACGAATAGAAAAGATAAGACGGTGAGAGAGTAATGGAAGAGCTGATCAGCTTCGAGTTCTGGCACTGGTTGATTGTGGCGTTTGTCCTACTGGGTATTGAAGCCCTGGGAGCTGGCGGTTTTTTTCTGGGTGCTGCCGGCGCTGCTGTGTTGGTTGCTTTTTGCGCCTGGTTGGGGTGGGTGACTGGTTGGAGTGGGCAGCTGGTGCTGTTTGGCGTTTTTACGCTTGTGTTCACTGTCGTTTATTGGAAGGTGTTCCGTAAAGTCAATGAAAAAACCGATGCTGTTGGCCTGAATGACCGGGCTTCTCAATTGATTGGCAGGTCAGCACTCATTGAAGAAGACATGCCTGACGGGAGAGGGAAGGTTCAAATCGGTGATACGTTATGGAAGGTCGAAAGTTTAACCGCGCTGAATCCCGGTGATCGGGTGAGCGTTGTGGGTAGCCGTGGGATGGTGTTGCTGGTGGAAAAAAACAACGATTAGTACATCCTTTATACCCACGGTTACCCATGGTACTTATCGTTATACGCCTTCTTGGCGTATTGACGACAAGCGTTTACACAGAATTCCTCAAAGTACGGCATTTCTGATCAATAGAGCCAAACAACGTGTTTTGGTCTTCTGTCTCCATGCTGATAGTGACGGTATCACGGTTCCTTAGCCATGACGTTATCGCTTTTCCCCCCGACAGGTGTTCTAACATTCGTTTTTCAACAAGACAGCAAGCACCTTTTGAACGGTTTTTATTGGAAATCGTTCCTGAGCCTATAATGGTGCCTGCCCCTAAATGGCGGGTTTTAGCCGCGTGGGCAATCAGCTCATAAAAGTTGAACACCATGTCTGTACCACAGTCAGGCTCGCCAAACGGCTCACCATTTAATGTAACGATCATGGGTAAATGTAACTTCCCATCTCGCCAGTGATCACTGACCTCATCGGGTGTCACAGCGACAGGACCGAAGGCGCTGGCTGGTTTGCTCTGGAGAAAGCCAAAGCCTTTGGCAAGTTCATTGGGTATCAGTCTGCGGTAGGAGATGTCATTACACAGGGTCAGCAGTCGTATAGAGGGCCTGGCATTTGCCGCTGAAGTATCCATGGGCACATCGCCGGTAATGACGGCTAATTCCGCTTCAAAATCAATGCCCCATTCCTCTTTACCGACAATGGGTTCACAAGGTCCCAGCAGATTATCTGAAACCCCCTGATACATCAGTGGATCTGTCCAGAAACTTTCAGGCATCTCGGCACCGCGCGCTTTACGTGCCAGCTCAACATGATTGACATACGCGCTGCCATCAAGAAACTGGGTCGCTCTGGGTAAGGGTGCGGTGAGTTGCCTGGCATTGAAGGGTTCACTTTGTGTCACTCCGCCTTCGTTGAGGGTATTGTAGACGGTTTCAAGGGCAGGTAGCACCTGCTCCCAGTGATCCATAGCCTGCCGCATTGTCCGGGCAATATCAGGCACGGGCATCATGTGTGTTAATTCTCGGGAGACAACGACGAGTTCACCGTCGGGAGATAAAGACTTTTTGCTGGCCAGTTTCATGATGTTGCCCCTTCTGGTGATTTCCAGGAGTGGACATATTCTTTGACTTCAACGGTATGCGCGGCCTCCGTTACCGTTAGTGGGTGACGGGTATCAATCATCACGGCCACCTCATCGGTGAATGTGGCTGGATTTTCCTGGCTTTTTTTCAGAGCCTTTGGGTGAGGGCCGTGAGGGAAACCGCAGGGATGAAAGGTAACCATACCAACATCGATATGGTCACGGCTGAAGAAGTTCCCCTTATGGTAAAAAATGACCTCATCGTAATCATCATTATTGTGGAAAAAGGGTACCTTAAGGGCATTGGGGTCTGATTCTATGGGGCGTGGACAAAACGTACAGACCACGAAACCTTGACCCACAAAAGTGGTATGAACTGAAGGCGGTAAATGGTAACGATGGCTTATTAGTGGTCGTATATCTCGCCAGTTGAGACGCACAACGGTATTTGTACCATGCCAGCCTACGGCATCAAGAGGGTTAAAGGGGTAAGTCAATTTAGTGATAGCATCGAGTCGTTTAATATGGATTTCCCAGGTATTTTCATCCTGCTGTTGTTTAAACGTACTATTGATGCGAGGGTGATCAAGGGTGGCAGGGTCATAGAATGCATTGTAGCCAGCAAACCCTTTATCTGGAAAGCGGTAACTGCCATTGCGGTTTTCAATCATCAGCAGTTTCAGGGAGGAGGCGGTGTCAATGCGCCAGGCAGTGCCTCGGGGGATAACGATATAATCTCCTTCAACAATAGGGAAATGTCCGTAATCACAATAGAAATCACCCTGCCCCTCATGAAGAAACAGCAACTCGTCACCGTCACTGTTTCTGACCAGGTGGGACATGGACTTGGCTATTGTCCATAGACGTATATTGGTTTCCGCGTTTTTAAGGATGACAGGGGCACCCCAGGGACTGTCCACTGTGCTGGGTAGTTGATTTAAATCGAAGGCATGGGGGGAGAGGGGGCCTTCAAATGACACCCAGCCCGTTGGAGGATGCTGGTGGTGCATATGAGAAACAGGTCCATAAAAACCTTCCCGGCCAAGTTCCCGCTCGTAGGTGTTATCGGGCAGGTCACAATGGGCTTGTCTGGAATGCTTGCCTTCGCGTATTGGTAAATTGATCCAGGGTTTATGGCTCATACCTGACTCCTGCTGTGCCATTTATCATTATCATGGGTTATTTTGCCCATGGTAGGGTAATTGGTAAGGTATCGCTACGCCTGTTTTTCTATTTGTTTACATTCACTAAAAACAGCTTTACGTGGCTATAACTAGTTTAAGAGAAATTAGTTTTGTTTGAGAAGGAGGTGTTAATGGCAACGGGGTTCGTTAAGGAGGATTATTGCTGGAAGGTGTGTAACGTGACAGGATTCCATCGTGTAGAAGTGGTGAATCAACCAACACGGCAGCATGTTGGGGTGACGGATGACAAAGACACTGATCCCAGGCCATTGGTGTTTAATGTCGAGCAATGGCAACGCTTTATCAGGGCTACCCGGTTGGGGTGGTATGACCTTTAAAGAAGCAGGGGGCAAAAAATATAAGCATTCTGCATACTGCGAAACAAGCAAATTCTGGAGGTACTTAAGAGGCTGTTTTATCGTAATGTCTATGGCTGTTGGTGCAATCATCAAGCGTTCAGGAGGGGTTGAAACGTGTTATTTCGCTCAAAATTATCCATATCTCTATCCTGAGTTAATCCTGAGTTAATCCTGAGTTAATCTGTTGGTTATGGATCCAGTGTATTTTATTGAGGTCAATTTAATGAATACCTTCGCTAGAGCATTTATTGGCGTGTTTGTTTTGTTGTCGTCTACCTTGAGCTTTGCGGTGGATACAGGCACTGAAGTGTCTGCTTTTACACTTAAGGGTGGCCTTTTTATCTCTGGTACGGGGTCGGGTAAAGGCCATTGGGGCATCAATCCCGTTAATCCCGATGAAAATGAATACAGCAATCTCTTCATCCATGATACAAGCACTCACCATATAACGCTTGCGAATCTCGAGTTAGAAACCTCAACACATTTGCATTACAGTTCTCCGACCAGTGAATGGGATGGTACGGTTTCTGTGTTGAAATGCAAAGATCTCAGTAATCACCTTGTTAGTATTGATGCGTGTAAATTCATTAAGATCGCTCAGCCTATGGACATAAAAGATATTAAGGTAGATCTGGATTCAGATAACCTTGGCACTGTTTCAGGTGAAATTGATTTCAAAGTCTCTGGTCATTCTACTTCTCTGAAGGCTTCATATAAACTGGCTAAATGAAGCGTTAAAACGGTTTGAAGCAGACCAGTTGTACGGACAAAAGCGTTTTTTTCCTTGAGACAAACTCCTGGAAATAAATGCGGTGTATTTGGTTGAGGGTGATTCAGTGAACATCTTGGCTAAAGTTCTGGTTGGCGCGTCCATCGGGTTGTTGACCACCGTGAGTTTTGCGGCAGGTACGGGCAATGAAGTGTCTACCTCTAAAATCAGTGGTGGCTGGTTAGGGAGCGGTATAAGGTTAGGTAAAGGCTATTGGAGTATTGCGGAATCTGTTGATGATTATGATGACGATGGCGACATTCGAACCGATATTATGATCTATGATATCGCGGCTCAGAAGACAGCGTATACCAATACTACCTCAGAGGCCTCATTGCATTTGTACAAAGATGTAAATACCTATAAATGGTACGGCACGTTTTTTGAGATACGGTGTAAAAACCTCGGCGGTATGTTTGATGGTTGTCATCTTGGTCTTTCAACCCACCTAAGCGATATCAAGGTAGAACTGAATCCAGATAATGTTGGCATGATTGCCTTTAAAAGGTATATCAATGTTTTAGGGAAAACGTCTGTTGTAAATGCTACTTATAAACTGTCTAAATAAAGCGATGAAAGGATTTGAAAAGGTTTAATTCGGTGGCAAAAACAGTCTTGTTTTTGCCTTTATGAAAGCTGTTGGTAATAAATACAGTGTATTTGATTGAGGATGATTTAATGAATGTCTTGACTAAACTTCTTGTGGGCGTATCTATTGCTTTGTTGGCTACCATGAGCTTCGCCGCGGATGTCGGCAATGAAGTGTCCACGTATAAAATTGATGGTGGCAATCTGGGCAGTGGTTCGGGGTCAGGTAAAGGCGATTGGGGTATCAAAAAAACAGAGGGAAAGTATCAAAGCAATAACGAAACGTTAGCGGCTGGAAAAGGTCAGACTGATATTACGATCTATGATACAAATACTCAAAAGACGACGCTTACCAATACCCGTTCAGTCATTTTGGTTAGTTTGCATAATGACGCGGCAACAAATAACTGGCGGGGTACGCTTTCTGTTTTGAGTTGTAAAAATCTGGGTGGTAAAACGATTAATGGTTGTAATCTTGTTAAACTGATTAAGCCTATTGATCTGTACGATATTAAGGTGAACCTGGATTCAGATAATTCTGGCACTGTTTCGTTTAAAAATGATCTCCATGTTTTAGGTGTAAAGGCTGTTGCTACAGCTTCTTATAAGCTGTCAAAGTCAGGCTTTAAAAGGGATTGAAGCCATTTGATTTGGCGGGAAAAAATTTTTTGCCCTTCAGGCAAGCCGTTGGTAGTAAGTACAATGTATTTGATTGAGGTTGATTGAATGAATGTTTTGGTTAAAGTCATTATAGGCGCTTCTATTTCGTTGTTGACTACCATGGGTTTTGCGGCAATAGGTAAAGAGGTGTCCACGTATAAAATTGATGGTGGCACGTCTGGCAGTGGGGTGGGGTTTGGTAAAGGCTATTGGGGTATCGCGACATCAGATGGAGAATATCAAGATAATAGTGAAAGTTTAGCGGCTGGAAAAGGCCAGACTGATATTGTGATTTATGATGTAAATACTCAGAAAACACCGCTTACCCATGTTAAGTCAAAAATTGCGGTGAATTTGCATAACGATGCAGCAACAAATGTCTGGAGTGGTAAGCTGTCTGTGATGGAGTGTACAAATCTTGGTGGTAAAGTTGACGGTTGTGATCACGTTAAGATTGAAAAGCCGGTCAAGCTATACGATATCAAGGTTAATATGGATTCAGAAAATTCTGGCACCGTTTCGTTTAAAGAGAATGTCTACACCTTTGGGATAACTGCTGTTGAAACGGCTTCTTATAAGCTCACTAACGGCTTTTGGGAGTGACGAAAAAATAATCGAACAAGTGCAAGTGGTTGAGTCACTATTAAGCCTGTTTCGGGACGTACCATTAATACCGGCAGTTCCTTGTATTCTCCTCCCCACCTTGTCGGTGGCAACAGGTTGGGGAGGAGCATTCGCTAATACCCACACAGTCGTCATTCCCGCGAAGGCGGGAATCTACCAGAAAATGGACTCCCGCCTTCGCAGGAGTGACTAAAGTGGTGGTTGTATGTATATTAACGCTTGTTTGCGCTAGTCGATCTTGGACTCTGCCACCTGGCCGGTGCGATAGGCCTGCAACAGCTGCTTTAACCCTTTAATTTCTTCCTTGATTTTCAGGCCGGCATCAGTATCCATCACTCGCTTGCGGTGTGTTTTTTTCAATACACGGATATCTGAATTTATCTCCAGCCCTTCTTTTGTGACTTGTTCAATGGAGCTAAAGGGTTTATGGGAGACCAGACGGAGTCCCCAGGAGTTGTAGATCAGGGTATAGCCGCCAATCCCGGTGGTAGACTGATAGGGGCGTGAAAGCCCGCCATCAATGACCAGTAAACGGCCATCGGCTTTAATGGGGCTTTCCCCCTTGGCTTCTTTAACGGGGGTGTGGCCGCTGATAATATGACCATTATCCGGGTCAAGTCCAAAGTCAGACAGAATTTTCTGGCAAATTTCGGCATGCTCACGCAGTTTGAAGTAAGGGTTCAGCTGCTCTTTGTGCAGAGCTTTCTCTTTCAGGAAGTATCGCTCAAAGGTAGCCATTTTTTGCTTGGCAAACATGGGAGATTTTGGCCCTGTCCATAAATACCATAACCAGTCAGTATCGTGACTGTTTTGAGTATACTGTGCTTGTCGTACAAGCTCATCAAATTTATCCAGCAGTGCCTGGCCCTCGTATGGCCTGCCATTAATATCGAGTTTCTGATACTGACCTTCTTCGTCCAGCACAATACAACCATGGATAAGCAGGTTACCATTGCAGGTTAAATACAGGGAACCATTAGTGTAGAAAAAGCGGATGTGCCTTTGTAGCTTGTCACTGTTTAAAAAATAAAAGGTCATTTTATCGATGACGGCCTGTTCATCGGCTGTTAAAGCGAGGGGGTCAGCAGGATCGATAGTGGGGAAAAAGTTACTGGTCAGTGGATAATCGCCATCAGGTGTAGAAAAAGTGCCTTCGTCATAGTTAATACGATTTAAACAATCTCTATCGTTCATAGAAAAATCAGGTCGACGCTTGAGTAGTTTTCCTTCCAGCTTGAACTGAATAATTGCAATTGCCTTGTGCATACGAGCAATCAGCAACTTGTCTTTTTCGGCATAGAACTCTTCGTTGCCGCTGAGCCTTGGCATAAATTCTGGGCAGGGGTCATCCCCATAGACTTCCATGGCTAGCTGACCAAGGGGAAGCAGGTTTATGCCATAGCCTTCCTCGAGACATTCAAGGTTGGCATAACGTAAGGCAATACGGATCGCTGTGGCCACCATCAGTGGGTGACCGTTGGCGGCTCCCATCCACAAAATATCGTGGTTTCCCCACTGAATATCCGTGTCATGGTGAGCCATGATTCTATCCATGACTTTATCGGGATAGGGACCCCGGTCGTAGATATCACCAATAATATGCAGGCGGTCTACGGCCAGTTGCTGCATGACCTTACAGATAGCAATAATGAAGTCATCTGCCCGCTCCAGTTCTATCACAGTATTGATGATCTGGTTGTAGTAATCTTCCCGGTTAAGTTGACTGATCTCAATGTGGAGCAGTTCATCAAGAATATAGGCGAAATCCTGTGGCAGAGCCTTGCGCACTTTAGAGCGGGTATACTTTGACGTTAATACTTTGCAGATGGTGATCAGACGATGGATATTCACCTGATACCAGTCTCTATTGTTGGCACTTTCCGCTTTTAGTATTTTTAATCGCTCCTCTGGATAGGCGATTAAAATTGCCAGCATTTTTTTTGCCTGGTTGGAGAGGGAGTAGCCAAAAATATCATCGACTTTAAAGCGCATAACACCTGAAGCCGTGCGCAAATGGTGAGAAAAAGCACCGTACTCGCCGTGGATATCGGTTAAAAAATGCTCGGTGCTTTTGGGTAAATTAAGAATGGCCTTCAGGTTAATCAGTTCGGTGGTTACATCACCAATACCGGGATACTGTCGGGCGAGAAGTTGCAGGTACTCTGTATTTTTCATAATGCCTCTGAAGCTGGCGCCTTACAAAAGCGCACGGTCGGTATTGTAAGAAGGATCACATTTTATAACAAACATCAGGCTCTGTTGATATAAGAAGGCAGTCTCACTGATAAGAAAAGCGGCTTACCAAAAAAGCAAGAAAATGGATGTGTAGCGATGAACTGCATCCTTACTAAAACGGCTACTGTTTTTTATAGAGTTTGCGTATTTATGTCAACAGCGCTTGACCGGCAATGGTGCAGGGAAAATAATCGATTTCGGCAACGGGTATGCTTACTGGGCAGAATTTTAAGGAGGGCGCTCATTGGAGTCGATCAACCATACAATCAGATTTCTATATCATCAGTTGTTAAAATTAAGCTGGCTGGCATTGATGGTTCTGTTATTGGCTCATTACAGCATCAGTTGGCTGCTGTTTCTCTGGGCTGGTGAAACAACTATTACCAGGCCGGAAAACTGGTTTTATTATTACGTAACAACGGCAACAACAGTGGGCTACGGTGATTTAAGCCCAGACACTGTTGCCGGTCGTTTTGTTGCGGCGGGATTGCTTATGCCTGGCAGCGTAGTATTTTTTGCCGCGTTGCTGGGAAAATTCTCTTCCCTGTTTATCAATGTCTGGAGAAAAGGTATGCAAGGTAAGGCTGATTATTCCGGCTTGCAGGATCATGTTGTTATTCTGGGCTGGCATCCGGAAAAAACCAAGCGCATGGTTCAGCTGATTTATGGCGATGCAAGGCGGCAGAAAAGGGAGGTCGTGCTTTGTACCGATCAGGATATGGAAAACCCTTTCCCTGACCGGGTATGTCTTGTCCAGGGTGAGCGATTGACAGATGAGGATGTGTTTCACCGGGCTGGCATTGAGCAGGCCAGCCGCATTATTATTCATCAAGGCACAGATGATCAAACCCTGGCTGCGTGCCTGTCTGTTTCGGCATCCGGGACAAATGCGCATATTGTCGCCTGGTTTGAAGACGCTGCCATGGCCGCATTGGTAAAAACGCATTGTCCGAAAGTAGAGTGCCATACCAGTATCGCAGTGGATTTACTGGTGCGTTCTGCCCAGGACCCGGGTTCTTCTCGCCTGCAGTCCCAGTTATTGTCAACCCTTGAAGGTCCGACACAATTCAGTGTACAGGTGCCGGATAATTTTAAGGGAACAACGTTCGGGCAACTGATGAGGGTGATGAAAAACAAGCATGAAGCTATTGCGTTGGGGGTGGCTGATACGGCCATTGGTAACGATCTATTGTTGAACCCGCCAACAGATTATCAGATCAGGGCTGGACAGCTGATTTATTTTATGGCTCAGGAGCGTATAAAAAATCGGGAGGTATCCTGGAAGGATATGACATAAAAGGGCAATAACTTCTGCCCTTTTTATCAGGTTAACGGGGTCGCAGCGTTTTAGTCAGCGTGCCTTTTGTAAATACGACCATATCGCCGGCAGCCAGTTTGTGCCATTGCTCGTTATCTGTCAGTGGCTCAGTGGCAATGACTGTCACGATATCATCCGGCGTTGTTTCCTTTTCAAAGTCAATGGTAAATTCATCGTCCTTTAAGGTGGCCTTTTCAAAGGGTGCCTTCCGGGTAATCCAGCTGAGTTTGGTGCTGCAATAGCTGAACAAGTGCCTGGAATCGGACATTAGCATGTTAAAGACTCCCTGCGACCGCAGCTCTTCGCTGAGCTGATGGAGTTGTTGATAAACGCTGCCATAATGACGGGGCTTGTTAGGAAATTTTTCGCGTAGCTGATCCATAATCCAGCAAAAAGCATGCTCGCTGTCTGTGCTACCCACTGGAAAGTAATGGCGAAGCGTTCTTTTTTTGATACCTTTTAGCTGACCGTTATGAGCGAAGGTCCAGTATTGTCCCCATAGCTCACGAGTAAAGGGGTGGGTATTTTCAAGGCAAACCTTACCGGCATTTGCCTTTCGAATATGGCTGATCACAACATGACTTTTAATAGGATAGTTGCGCACCAGCCTGGCAATTTCTGAGCGATAGCTGGGAAATGGGTCCTTGAACTCCCTTAGCCCCCGTTTTTCATAAAAGGCAATGCCCCAGCCATCACTATGATTGCCGGTTTTACCACCACGCTGCATCAGTCCGGCAAAACTGAAACAAATATCTGTCGGAACATTAGCGCTCATCCCTAATAATTCACACATGCTCGTTGTTTTGATCCCTTAGGGTTAATAATAAAAAGTTACTGTAAGCGTGTTTATTCGCCATAAGTTGGCTCTTTTCGTTTTGTATGAGAGTGACGGGCTTTTTTTTCCTTACCGGCATCATTATCTGATTGCCTGATGGGTAAAAGCAGGGCAATAAGCGTACTGGCGGCCAGAGCTGCGACTGCTACCAGTCCGGCTCTTTCCATGGCTTCAGGGCCTTGGCCTAATCCATCGAAGATAGCCGTGAGGAAGGCCGGGGCTAAATAGCTTGTGTTAGCTTTTGTCCACCAGGGGGTGTATAACAGTGCGGTAGCCCCCAGACACAAAACTCGCTGGATGCGAACAGGCAGCTGGCGGGTGATAAGCCACAGGGAGAACAGACACCCGGTGGCTCCCGCCAGATAGACGAGCCAGCCCAGTAAGTATTGTGTACTTGTCATGTGGAGTCCTGAACCGGCATTTGCCGGTAGTGTGATAGAAAGTTTGGCCGATAGAAAATTCAGACAGATACGGAAAGAGAATGTTCATACCGTTTTTTGTCTAGGAGCCTGTCGCACTTCCTGGATTTCAGGCCGAAATTGTCTTAAGTCCGACAGACTCCTAATCTATGGATTTTATGGATGGAAGGCCCTTATGGCAAATACCACAGGTTCACTATTGGACTGGTTGGCCTTGGCAGTCATGCTGCTATGCTGGGGTGGCTATACTGTCTATGCCAGAAGGAAGGCTCAAACGACTATCTGCCTTGCCAGTATTCTTGCTATGTACCGGCGGGAGTGGATGCTACGGCTGCTCAATCGGGAGAACCGGGTATCTGATGCCTCGTGGTTAACCAACCTCCGTGCTGGCGTTACTTTTTTTGCTTCTACCAGCATCCTGGTTATTGCCGGGTTAATTGCTGGCATTGCCGCGTCTGAGGAAGCTGTTGGTGTCCTGTCCACGCTCCCTTTTGTGACCACCAATACCCGTGAGTTGTGGCAGGAAAAACTCATGGTGATGGTGCTGATTTTTGTTTACTCCTTTTTTGAGTTTACCTGGAGTCACCGGTTGTACAATTTCATCTGCGTCATCATGGGTAGTGCCCCGTTGTCTGTTGATATTGAGAAACGTCCCATTGAACAACAAGTTTTTGCTACGCGCACCAGTAAGATTATGAGCAATGCGGCCTACCACTTTAATTTAGGTTTGCGGGCATACTATTTTGGGATGGCTGCCATGGCCTGGTTTATCAGCCCCTGGCTTTTTGTGATGGCCTCCTTGTTTGTTTCAGGTGTATTATACCATCGGGAGTTTCACTCGCAGGTTCTGAAAACACTGGCATACAGCCAGAAAGAGACGAACTTGTAAACTCACGATGATGTTACATGCTGACAGGATTGGGCCAGCCCAATTTGATTTCGTCCTGCTTTTTTAGCGCTGTAAAGGGCTGTATCGGCAGCTTCAATCAGTTGTGGCAAGGTGTAGATGATTGCGCTGGAGGCAGCCAGACCAATACTCACGGTAATACCTATGGTGGCCGGAGACTGTTCAATCGCTTTACGCAGCCGCTCAGCAACGTGCCAGGCGCTTTGTGCTGGCGTATGGGGCAGAAGAGCAGCAAACTCTTCCCCGCCAAGTCGGCACAGCAGGTCTTCCTGGCGAAGGTTTTGTCGGCACAGTTGAGCAATAGCTGTTAATACTTCGTCGCCTTTAGTATGGCCATGCGTGTCGTTAATATTTTTAAAATTATCGATATCAATAAACAACAGGCTACATTGTTTGTGTTGTTGATTACTTTGTTTATTCCCACGAGGGTCAAGGCTGCATAGGTATGACTTGGCTTCTTCGGTAAAGGCGCGTCGGTTCAGTAGCCCGGTTAGTGGGTCCACTCTGGCCTGGGTCTTCCAGAACTGCATCTGATGATAGCCCTGGTATAACGTTCTGGCGTGACTGGCAATATCACTGGCCGTATCCCAGTCAGCATCCTGGTGTTTTGTTTTGGCTTGAAGCAGGAGGAACTCATGGTTACCGTCCTGGTGACCTATGGAAAATAGCCAGCTGACTTCCCCGTTATGTGCTTGCGCGTGAATATCTTGCTGGCCGGCCAGTATATGTTTTATGGGTGATTTCAGTGTTGGCAGTTGTTGTTCAAAGTGCGTGGTCAATGCACTGGACGTGGCGTTGACGTGATAGGTATCTTTTTGTTGGGCGGATTGATGGGTTTGGTGAGTGATCATGCAGGCCCTTAATGTTGGCAAGGCTACTTCACAAGTGCTGAGTATTCGCGCGGTCAGGTCGTTGGCAGATAATACCATATCGGGTTTATGCAGGTGTTTGCGCAGGGCACCCGCAAAGATTTTCCGTTGTTTTTTTGCGGGCACGTCGACCCCCAGCGTGACCAGTTGCTGTGAACCCTTGTAATCAGCGTACCAGTAGGCCAGGTACAGACAAATACTGTGGAGCACCAGTATGGCAGACTCAAGCAGTGTTGGAATGGTGCGTGGTAGTGGTGAGAGTAGGACGGTCGTCGTCGCCAGTGTTCCTGATAACAGTGTGAACAACAGGAGGGATATTCTGGCATGCCTGTTGCCTTTTACGCTGGAAATTAACAGGCCAGCATAAGTCAGTATTGCGGTTATTATCATAACGAAAAAGCCATAGGTGACCAGTGACTCAGCTTGCGCTGGCAAGAACAACAGGCTGTCCAGGAAACTGACAGAAATATAACAGCCACCGAGAATCAGTGTGCTGATGACGGGGGTATGTGCTGGCATGTCAGCTAGCTGCCGGTAACAGGCCAAAGCCGTCAGGCAGGTAATCATGGCAGTGACCAGAATCCAGTGGCCAGGGTCGCCCGCAACGGGTAACTGCGCAAATAATCGGGTATGAGCAAAGGCCAGCAGGAGTAGTAGCGATACCATATGACTGGCTGGTAGCAACATGCGGGGGGTTTTTGTGAAAATGCTTTTGACCAAAGCGGTAAACAGGACGAGAACAGCCACTCCCATTAACAAGGCGGTAAGCAACCAGTTCTTTGACTGGCTCAAGACATGGATACCCTCTGGCCAGAGGGTGGGTGTAAACTGGTTTGGGTAAGGTGATTCCACTGCCAAATAATAGGTACCGGTTGACCGGGGGGGGGGTAATACAATGGCGGTGCCGTCTTTTCCATGGTGGTGTTGTGTATTGGAAACACCGAGTTCTGTCAGGGTAAAACCTGTAGGCGTCATTGTGTACACATTTAAAAAAGTGTACGGCACTTCCCGGAAGGCAAGTATCCAGCGTTTTTGCAAATCATCATTGTTTTGCAGGGTAAACCGGAACCATTGAACGGTATCTTTGCTGGCAGGGTCATCAGGAGCAATCAGTGCAGAAGGCGCGTTAATCGGTAATAAATGGTCGGTGAGAGAAATCGGTGAAAAGCCCGTGACATTGACGGGTATGCTTGAGGCATGGGCAGGGCTTGAAAGCCCTGCCAGGCAGATCAGTAGCAGTATTAACAGTCTCAGGCTCTGTTGACACAAGCGCACGATCCCATTGACGGGGGCAGGGGTCTTACGCCAACCAGGCGGGTGAAGGGGGAGGCATTTACGTGAAGCAAGCTGCGCCTGGTTGTGCCGAGTTTGCCTTCTTGTGTCAACAGAGCCTGAGTAACAAACACCTTTAGAACCTTTGCCCTGGAAACATGCCCACATGGTAAGGCCTCCCTGCTGTCATCCGTTACCTTTGCCCAATAGTGTTATGGGTGTTAATTGGGGCCAGGGTCGAATAGTTATTAGATTATTTTTAATTCTGACACAGGACGTGTACGGGCGGGAAGAGCTGAATGCTTTTTGGCCCTGAAGAAAACGATCCAACCCTAACCCGGATATTTCATAAACATGCTCCTGGCCTTGCTTGCTCCTTGCGGCTCTAAGGGAGTTTCGCTCAGTCGGCCGTACTCCCCGGTACGGCGCTCCTTCGCAAAATCCCCTAGAGCCGCAAGGTTCCGCGCAATTCTCAGGGCAGTTTATGAAATATCCGGGCTAGGACAGGAGGCCGTCTTAACAAGTCGTGTTGCTTCTGAGGCCACCGAAGCTGGAAAATCGCTTTTGTTTGTTCAACAGAACCACTCAGCCACTATTGGTGGTCACTGGATTATCGCTGGTTGTCGAGTTTAGAATCCTTTCAAGTTGCTGCTCCCTTTGGGCGGGCTTCATTTTAGCTAACTTACTGACATTATTGAAAAAAACCTTCCAGTCGGCAGACAGGTTAAATAATTTTTTGAAATGGGGGACCCAGCGACGATAGCTGGAAACACTGCCAAGCTTGGCATTGTTGATAGGTGATTTCATCCAATAGTCAAATGGCTGAGGTTTTTCCAAGTCTTGAGTTAACCGTTTATAGTCTTCCCTGAGAGCGTCAATTAAAGCCTGTTTTTGCACTCGCTTGCGTTCATCGGATATAGATTGACTGTATAACGCTTTTAACTTTGAGCGAGTATTGATAATTAACGTAATGGTCTTTTCAGCCACAGGACTTTCAATAAGCTCTCCTGCTCGTCCCTGGCTCAATAGCCACTGCCTGGTTCCCTCCAACTCAACAATGGTGGCAAAACTTTCGTTAAAATCTGTGTCGCCGGGTACGTATAATTTTTTATGTGCCAGCTCATGAAAAATCAATCGCGCCAGATCAATATCATCATAATAGATAAATGTGTTTAGTAGCGGATCATTAAACCAGCCTAAGGTTGAATAGGCTTTAACACCGCCCATATAAACATCATACCCTTCTTTATTAAGCTGTCTTTCGAGTGTTAACGCCTGTTCCTTATCAAAAAAACCACGATAGCCGGCACAGCCTATGAAGGGGTAACACCAGTACTTGGGGGTTATGGAAAACTCAGGTGCCGCAAACAGATTCCACACAACATAGGGGCGTTTTAAATCTGCGTAGGTTGTGTAGTTTCCCCCCGCCGGCAACAGCAGCTGCTTCTGCGCGAAAAGCAATAATTCCTCACTCAGCAGTAACTGCCGGCGTAGCCTGGGATCGAGGTCTTTAGAACGTAAAAGGGAAGAGACCGACTTTCTCTTGGCGAGTATCTCAAACTGACCGTGCACAGCCTGGGCATAATAATTGATTGATGAGCAGCCACTTAACATCCCGCAACCTAGCGCTACCAAAATGATTCGAAATAAATAAGCGAGTCGCCACCAGAGGTCAGTACTACTTATCAAAGGGGGCGCCAGAGTGTTGACACTATCTTGTGATGCCCCATTCAAGGTGGTCTTTGTTCCGGGTATCGCTCGGGTACACCATTTCATGCCGTTAACCTTTAACGCTGTTTCAGGCTTGGAGTGAACATCATTTTATAGCAATATGTTCAGGTCTTCACGGCTATGTGATTTATGTTATCTATTTCTATAAAAACCAGACCATTAGGTGATAGCGCCCTTGTTCTTACCTTTGGCAATGTGATGTCAGACGCGGTAAACAGGCGTGTTCATCAGGCTACCGGGCGATTGAGGGAAGCCCGACTACCGGGTATTGTTGATCTGGTGCCGGCATTTGCCAGTTTAACGGTATTCTATGATGGGTGCCTGGTAACCTATACAGCGTTGGTTGAGGCTATTGAAATGGCGTTAACAGCGGTGGAGGAGAGCAAGGTCAGTCCCGGGCGTGTTATTGAGCTGCCAACGTGTTATGAACCGCCTTATTCGCTCGATATTCAGCAGGTTGCAGAGCATTGTCAATGTACTGTCGGGGACGTGGTTGCCCTGCACAGTGAACCGGAGTATCAGGTGTATTTTTTAGGCTTTATGCCGGGGTTTCCCTACTTAGGCGGCATGTCGCCCGCATTGGCGACGCCGAGAAAAACAACACCTGTTTTAACAGTGCCAGCAGGCGCTGTGGGGATTGCAGGGGGGCAAACGGGTGTGTATCCCATGGAAACGCCCGGTGGTTGGCAAATCATAGGCCGTACACCAATACCTTTATTTGTCCCGGGACTGACGCCGCCTGCTGTGTTGCGGGCAGGAGACCGACTGCGTTTCAAACCGGTGAGTGCCTGTGAATTTGAACAGTGGAGACAGTCATGAGCATTCAGGTAGAAGAGGCGGGCCTGTTAACCACGGTGCAGGATTTGGGGCGTCCGGGTTACCGGCATTTCGGTGTCATGCCGGGGGGGGCTATGGATCAGCAGGCCGCTGTGCTATCCAATATTCTGTTAGGCAATGCCCCATCTAAAGCAGTGCTTGAATGCACGCTGACAGGTCCCTGTTTGCGTTTTACGGCTGCTGCCTGGATCTGTTTGATGGGTGCCGATATGCAGGCATCCTGCGACAGCCGACGCGTGGCCCATGGGCAGGTATTTTTTGTGGAAGCCGGGCAGCGGTTATCCCTCGGTTATGCCCGCAACGGTTGTCGCAGTTACCTTGCCATACGCGGTGGGGTGGACGTTCCCCTTGTTATGGGCAGCGCCAGTACCTTTCTCAAAGGCGGATTTGGTGGATACCATGGACGTGCCTTGCGAGCAGGGGACCGGCTGGCGGTAGTCAAGGCACCAGCAGGGGAGCCGCAACGGCAGGGATGGTACGCTTCTCCTGCTCTGACAGAGTATCTGGACCGGATAAACTGTATTCGTTATTTTCCTGATATCACCATCAGTCGTTTTCCTCGCCAACAGCTTGAAGCGCAGTCGTTCACGGTGAGTCAACAGTCAGATCGTATGGGCTATCGGCTAAGGGGAAAGGCATTGCCCAGGTGGCTTGACCATGAGCCGTTGAGTGAAGGTGTGTGCGCGGGCACGATACAAGTTCCCGCTGATGGTCAGCCCATTGTCCTGATGAATGACTGCCAGACGACAGGCGGGTATCCGGTACTGGGGCAGGTGATAACCGTTGATTTGGCTAAAATAGCGCAGTTGAAGCCCGGGGATTTCCTGCGCTTTGTCCCTGTGACACTAAAAGAAGCTCACACTGCTTTAAAGCAACAACAGCAGGGAAGGGCGCGCCTGGCCATTGCGGCCTGTTACCACTGGAGGCAAAAACAATGAGTAAGCCACTGATTTCGCTGGATATAAATTGTGATATGGGGGAAAGCTTCGGACGTTATTTTTTAGGCAATGATGAGGCATTGATGCCCTGGATCAGCTCTGCCAATATTGCCTGCGGCTTTCATGGTGGCGATCCGTCGGTCATGGCAAAAACGGTCAGGCTGGCGTTGAGTCATGGTGTTTCCATTGGAGCGCATCCGGGTTTACCGGATCTGGCAGGGTTTGGCCGTCGGTCGATGGCCGTTTCGCCAGAGGAGGTTGAATCCATGGTTCTCTATCAAATGGGTGCCCTGGCCGCGTTTACCCGGGCTGAAGGGGGAGAGCTACACCATGTCAAGGCCCACGGCGCTCTTTATCATATGGCAGGCAATGACGCTTCAGTGGCTGCCGCCATTGCCCGGGCTGTCCACCGTTTTGACGCGGGTTTGAAACTCTACGTTATGGCTGGCAGTGAAATGGTGGCTGTTGGCAAGAAACATGGCTTAAGCGTTGTCGAGGAGGTGTTTATTGATCGTCGCTATCGCTCAGGACAGGCGTTGGTTCCACGAAAGGAAGTTGGTGCAGTGATTGACAGTGAGATCTCTGCTATAGGCCAGTTGCAAATGCTGCTTGATGAAGGGGTGGTGAAGACGGACAGGGGACAGCGCTGTGCCATTAATGCACAAACGCTGTGCTTGCATGGTGATCATCCACAGTCTCTGCGCTTTGCTAAAAAAGTATTCCAGTGCCTTGAAGGGCAGGGTATTTCTGTATCGACGCCCTGAACAGGCTCAACCACCATCAAGGCCTGTCGATAATTGAGATCAAGAAGATGATCACCATAATGATACTGTGTCTGCTTTAGTGAGACGCTCAGCCTTGTTTTTTTTGGTGCTGGCGCGTGTTTATTATGGGCATTGTGGTACTGATGGCTGGCTGGATAATGGGTTTATGGAATGGATGCGGATGAAACTAAATAACAGTTTTCCTTGACCGATTATTTTCTTCGCCTTATATATTGAACCAATTTCTATCCCGGCTTTCATTGAGCTGACGTTTTGAATACATATTTGAGAGTCAGGTCTACAGTGTAACTGGGCTAGTGGAAACGAATACAGGACGTGTAAGGTCGCATGGGAAAATCGCTGGTTATCGTAGAGTCGCCTGCCAAGGCGAAAACTATCAACAAGTATTTGGGCAGTCACTTTGTTGTCAAATCCAGTGTCGGTCATATTCGTGATTTGCCGACAGCGGGCGGGACAAAAAAAACGGTTGACCCAAAAGCGCGCGCAAAAGCTGCGGCACAGTCCCGGAAGCTTTCGCCAGAAGCGCGCGCGAAGCAGAAAAAACAGAAAGCCAAAACCCAGCTTGTTGAGCGCATGGGCATAGACCCTGAGAACGACTGGGCCGCGCATTATGAAGTGTTGCCCGGTAAGGAAAAGGTGGTAGATGAATTGCGCCGGTTGGCACAAACAGCTGATACGGTTTATCTTGCGACCGATCTGGACCGTGAGGGGGAGGCGATTGCCTGGCATTTGCGGGAAGCTATCGGTGGTGACAATGACCGTTTTCGACGGGTCGTATTTAACGAAATCACCAAAAATGCCATTCAGGCCGCATTTAAACAGCCTGGCCATCTGAATATTGATCGCGTCAACGCGCAACAGGCCCGTCGTTTTCTCGACCGGATTGTAGGGTATATGGTTTCTCCGCTATTGTGGACGAAAATTGCCCGGGGTCTATCGGCTGGCCGGGTGCAGTCCGTTGCCGTCAGGCTGGTGGTTGAGCGTGAGCGGGAAATTCGCAAGTTTGTCCCTGAAGAATACTGGGAAGTCTATGCAGAGCTGTTAACACCTGATGGTACACCGATCCGCTTTCAGGTAACAAAAGACCAGGGCGAGACTTTCAGGCCGACTGATCAGGGGGCAGTGGATGCTGCGCTTGCTGTGCTCAAAGGAGCGGATTACCGCCTGACTAAAAAAGAAGAAAAGCCCACACGCAGTAAGCCTTCCGCGCCGTTTATTACGTCAACACTCCAGCAAGCGGCCAGCACCCGACTGAGCTTCAGCGCCAAGAAAACCATGATGATGGCGCAGCGGCTTTATGAGGCAGGGCACATTACCTACATGCGTACTGACTCCACTAACCTCAGTGCGGAAGCGCTGGAGAGTGTTCGCGGTTTTATTAATGATCAATACGGTTCGCAGTACTTGGCCGACGAACCGAGGCGTTATTCCAGCAAAGAAGGGGCACAGGAAGCCCATGAGGCCATCCGCCCCTCTAATGTGAATGTGTCGCCGGGGTCGCTCTCAGGGATGGAGCACGATGCAGAGCGTCTCTACGATCTGATCTGGCGACAATTTGTTGCTTGTCAGATGAAATCAGCGCAGTACCTGAGTACCAGTCTGACTTTGGCGGTTGATCGTTTCACCCTGAAAGCGAAAGGGCGAGTGCTTCAATTTGATGGTTACACCCGTGTGCAAAAGCCACAGGCGAAAAAAGGTGAGGATACCATGTTGCCGGCATTGGAGCAGGATGACCCATTATCACTGGACGCTATTGATCCCAGGCAATTATTCACCCGTCCACCGGCACGTTTCAGTGAGGCTTCTTTGATTAAGGAGCTGGAGAAATGCGGTATAGGTCGGCCATCGACGTATGTACCGATTATTTCTACCATCCAGGATCGGGGCTATGTTTCTGTGAGAAGTCGCCGCTTTTATGCTGAAAAGATGGGCGATATTGTTACAGACAGGCTTGTGGAGTCGTTTAATGACCTGATGGATTTCAGCTTTACGGCCAAGATGGAAGAAAACCTTGATGATGTTGCTCAGGGTCAGGTGGATTGGAAATCAGTGTTGAACGACTTTTATGGTGATTTTTCAGATAAGCTGGAACTGGCATCGGCGGAAGAAGGGGGAATGCGCGCGAATGATCCTTCGCCAACAGATATTAAATGCCCCACTTGTGAGCGAAATATGATGATCAGAACCGCCAGTACAGGGGTGTTTCTTGGCTGCTCCGGGTATTCGTTGCCTCCTAAAGAGCGTTGTAAGACCACGGTTAACCTGGTGCCGGGCGAAGAAGTTGAAAGTGATGATGAGTTTGTTGAAGTGAATCAGCTCAGAGCAATGCGTCGTTGCCCAAAGTGTGCCACAGCAATGGAAAGTTATTTAATTGATGAACAGCGCAAATTGCACATCTGTGGCAACAACCCTGATTGTACCGGATATGAAGTCGAAATGGGCAGTTTCAAGATTAAGGGCTACGATGGTCCTGTGCTTGATTGCGACAAATGCGGCGCTGAAATGCAGCTGAAAACGGGGCGGTTTGGCAAGTATTTTGGCTGCATGAACAGTGACTGTAAAAACACCCGGAAGCTATTGAAAAATGGGGAAGCCGCACCGCCGAAGATGGACCCTGTTCCCATGCCAGAGCTGAAGTGCACAAAGGTTGATGATCATTATATTCTGCGTGATGGTGCCTCAGGCCTATTCCTGGCAGCCAGCCAATTTCCGAAAAATCGTGAGACACGTGCGCCTCGGGTTGCTGAGTTAAAGCCTCACCAGGGGGAGATTGACCCTAAATACGGTTATTTGCTTGATGCGCCGGTGGCAGACCCTGATGGTAATCCGGCGATTATCCGTTATAGCCGTAAAGCCAGGCAGCAGTATGTGATGAGTGAAGTGAATGAAAAAGCGACAGGGTGGACAGCTACATTTGAAGGGGGTCAGTGGATCGAAAAAAGTAAGAAAAAAACGAAAAAACAGGCCGACTAAGCTATTAAATCATATCAGGGGAGCATTAACTAGGAGCCTGTCGGACTTATGCTTTCGAGCATAAAATTCAGTAGGGCGAGTCAGAATTTTCGATCAATTTGTGCGAATAGTTGACCTATTTAAGCAAATTGATCGGAAATTCTGGCCGCGCTCTCTCGCACTTTCTGGGTTTTAGGCCGAAATTGTCTTAAGTCCGACAGGCTCCTAGGGAGTAGTAATACAATGGACGACTGGCGACGATTTACCAATAAAATGCTATTTCATGCCCGTACGCATCTCCAATTGTGGCAGCAGCACGAAGATACGATGGCTTGTGTATTTCGGGACGCCTGTCTTCATTCCATGTCAAAAGCTTACCAATCGTTACTGGCTGAAATTTTGGTGGTATACCAGGTACGGGTGAGCCATTTACCGGATTTGAATGAGGCCAGCTTATTGCTCCAGAAAAAACAGAAAATATCTTCTGAACTCACTTATCTTCAGGAGCTCGAGCAGAAGCAGGGTTGGTTATCTGACCTTCAGCGGGCCTATCATGAATCACTTTTACCCGCGTTTGGTGAATCTGGCGCAGGGATTAACAGAGGGGGGCTATCCCTGAAAATAGTGGATGAATCTTTGCTGACGACTGTTGTTGATATGAAACGTGTTTATGAAGCACTGGTTGAGTTCGTAACTTATAGCAGGAACTATAGTTTAGAGTGGTAGCTTTTTTCTTGCTGTTGCCGGGGGATCTCTTGAAACCCCACTGACCTTCCTGCACAATGTTCTGCAATTGCAAGTAACCAATGGGTGATGGAGATGGCGGGTAACTTTCTGGAAATCGTTGAATTAGCCAGCGGTGAGATTGTGCTCAGGCGCAGTGGTGATGAAGATAACAAGCCTCTGCTAACGCTCAGTTTTTCCAGTGAGGCAAAGTCGTTTTTACAAGGAAATCACCTGGGTATTGCCAAGGTGATGTTTGATGCGGGTTTGAATGAAGTGAGCCGACAGGGTGAGTCATCAGCGCGGGCTGAAGACCTGGCTGAGGACCGGGTTTTGCATTGATAATCGTTCTCTTCCTCGGTGTTGATCGTGAAAAGTCTGCCCTGCCATAGTTAACATTATTTCTTTTCGACAATAAGGCGCTGGTGCTGATTTGCCAGATGGATGCGCAAGGTTTTATGTTGGCAACAAAAAGAATCAGCGCTGGCTATTCTATACGTGGAAACCTCGCTACAGGAAGGGTTATTTCATACGTTATTAGTCGTTTAATCAAGGAGACGCTGAAGACCGACTGAAGCGGTTAACGCGTATCTCCTTCAGAAGAGCTGCACGACAAGGTCGCGGCGTTTATCTCCAGAACGTGGTATCAGTCTGTTTGAAATATGATCCAGTTCGTAGTGTTATTATTTTGGCTCTTAATGGATTCCGGGGAGTTATCCAAACAACACCTCCAGAAGGCCGGATAGAGCCGCTTTCCCACGCTTCCTGATGTTATGCAGGCATTCAAAG